>JAFLCP010000065.1 GCA_017303505.1 Planctomycetota bacterium
ATTTGTGGTCAGTATTTGCTATCAAATGGCAAAGAGGGGAAACGACATGGACTTGCCGTTCCGTGTGGCGAAAATCCCAATAAAACAGAGCACATCAGCCGATATCCCCAACGGCAGTGCATTTTGTAGGAAGATCGATGGGGAAGTCGCGCCAGATGGGGCCGACAAATTGGGCGGAGTGTGCAGATGACAAGGAGGTATACATGGTGCCAGGCACCACGATGGAGATTCCTCGATTTGCTAGCGTTTCGTCTGCGGCAATACAGGGTGCCAGGCACCCTGTGGAGAGCGATTTGCTAGCAAAAGGGAAAAAATAGTGCCAGGCACCCGGTTTTGGGCAAGGTGTCAGGCACCCTGTGGGGACGGTTTGTGGAGCGGGAAACGTGTACCCCCGATTGTCAGTCTGACTAATTGTTCCTATCGTGCATCCATAGACAGAACGTCTTAATAACCGCTGAAATTGGACCGGTTTGTCAGAACATATTTGGAGAACCCACATGGCCTATACATTGCCCGCCCTGCCTTACGCGTATAACGCTCTTGAACCACACTTCGATGCTCAAACTATGGAAATCCATCATAGCAAGCATCATCAAACCTATATCACTAAGGTCAACGATGCTTTGGCGGGAACCGAATTTGAAAATCTACCCGTCGAAACACTGATTACCAAACTTGCTAGCATCCCTGAAGCAAAACGTGGGGCCGTTCGAAATAACGGTGGCGGACATGCTAACCACTCACTCTTCTGGACCATCCTCGGCCCTGGTAAAGGTGGAGAACCTACCGGCGCATTGGCTGAAGCTATTCACGCCGCATTCGGTGGCTTCGTCCCTTTCAAAGAACAATTCGCCGCAGCAGCTGTTAATCGATTCGGTAGCGGTTGGGCTTGGTTGGTTGTTCAGCAAGGCAAGCTAGCAATCGTTTCAACGGGCAACCAAGATAGCCCACTCATGGGCAAAGAAATCGCTGGCTGCGAAGGAACACCTGTCCTCGGCTTGGACGTTTGGGAACACGCTTATTATCTGAAGTTCCAAAACCGTCGTCCTGACTACATCTCTGCTTTCTGGAATGTTGTCGATTGGGATGCTGTTGCAGCGCGTTTCGCTGCAGCCAAGTAACATCTGCGATCTGCCAAACTCATCATTCATCTACATATTGATGTTTATCACGGGCAATGATCTCTTCACAGAGATCGTTGCCCGTTTCACTTTTAATACGCTTTCTATGGGGTTCGTTCTGTAACCCATGAGCTTTTGCCACCAAATGATTCGCTCTTCAATGGTGGCCCAAAAGTGTCGCTCGCAATTTGTTCAGTTTCCTATTGCGACGAAATTCCTGAACTCCTACTATTCCCGCGCGAAGCTCAAAGTGCCCGCGCATCAAAAAGCGACGATGTCTTTCTTCTTTCTCCACCGGAGTAAAGTTGCCAACGACTGTCGAAGTCCTGGGCAATATTGCCAGGTCTGTTTGGGTGGTTTGGGATATATTTGCGGATTAAGTCAATTTTGCCGAGAGTCTATGTCGATAGTGGATTGTGCAGAATTGGATGATTCTCAATCAATGCACTGAGTTTCAGGATGAAGCTCAGAAGGGATAAATAAACGAAACGTCGGTGGCTCACCATTTCGCAGAAGAAGGATCTTTTGTCATGCGTTATCGAATTGCAAACATGCGTCATTGGTTGTTGGGCGCCACCGTGGTGCTAACCATGACTTCCACTGGCTGCCAAAGCGGCTGGAAGATGCCAAGCCCCAACTTGTTTGGTTGGAACAAGAAGCCTGATCCAGCAACGATCGCTGGAAATGGTCCCTCGGTTTATCCGACAAGCCCTGCCAGTAAATACAATCCAAGCACCATCGCTGGTTCTGCATCCACAGCGCCGACCTCCACAACCCCTACCGGAACTCAACCGTCTGCTACAGGCGGTATGAACTCCATGGCCATGGGCTCAAGCTCAATGCCATCTGGCGGTACAGCTGCTGCAGCCAATGGTTATCGTATGGGCGGCACCAGCGGTGCGACCACCGGTGGCTACACAACTGGTCCCTATTCGACCAATTCCACCATGCCTGCTTCATCACCTTACAACAATACAACACCATCGACAGCAGGTTACGCTTCGACTACCACTCCAACCTCCGGCTATCCAAGTGCTGCTAACCCAAGTTCAGCTAACTTAGGTGCCGCTTATCCTGGCGCAACTGCCTCGGTTCCTTCCAATCCATACGGTGCATCAAGCCCAAGCACACAACCTGGAATGTCAACCAGTAACATGCCCGGCAGCACTTATGCTCGCTCCTCCACTGGATTGCCAAATTACGGACCACAAACCGGTGCTATGCCTTCAAGCATGGGCATGCCCAACAATGGCATGTCCGGTTCTGCCGGTGTAGCGACTGGCATGCCAAGTTCTGTTTCGTCGATGAGCGGTGGTGTGCCTGCGATGCAAGCCTCACATCAATTGCCAAACAACGGCTTGCCAACCATGCCATCGGCCACAACGCCAAACACAGCTATGCCCAACATGGTAGGTGGTGCTCCAGGTTCAATGCCAAGCAGTTACCCAGGCGCTGCGTCTGGTGCTTTGACCGGCTCTTCAGCTTCGTACCGCATGGCAGATACATCGCCCATGCCAGGCGCCTCGACCAACCCAGCTGCCGCTTATCCATCGGGCTCCTACAACACACAGCCAAGCTACGCTCCACCAGCGGGCAGCTATCCAGGCGTTAATCCAAATTCGGCTCCACCAGCCAACGGCATGATGCCTTCGGCTCCACCAGCCGGTTCCGCTAACGTTCCTGCTGGCTATCGTCCAGGTAGCACTCGGGAGTCAACTTATGACTTCTCGCGTTCAGCACCAGGCACAGCGACCACCGCAGGAGCAAGCAGCGGTATTCCTCCAATGCCAAGTGTAGGTGGTTCTACCCCAACTCAGTATCCAACCGCACCTCAATACCCAAGCACCTATCCAACAACTGGCACATCTGGTTTGCCAACCTACAACGGATCTGTGACTCGATAACTTGACACAACAGCAGTGACATCATCAAGTGTCGCTCTTGAAGGATGCAAAAGTCCTTAGGGTGATTGGAATATTCTCTCACGAGATTTTCCAGTCACCCTTTTTTCGTGTCCGTTCAAAGCCTCTCTATGTGTCACGAATATTTTGCCTAAGCCTTACAAACGGAACGGGCCCATCGCGTCTTCGCGAGTTGTCTAATTTTTGTCCATAGACTTTTTAGGCCTTCACTCCAACCATTCTTCGCGGCTGGATGATCCAGCGCGGCGAGAATCATTAAAGCCCAAGATTTCCGTTCCGTACGCATCTTGTAGCCTAGTTGGGTCTTTCCCACATGTTCCGCTTAAGTCGCAAGCAGCAATCGCCGAACCGCTCGGCATATTTCTGAAAACTTGGGGACTTTTGCAGGACTCTATGGGGAAAAAGTGAATTACTACATTTTCAATGTTCGATAACAGAGAAGCATGGATGTCTACCCGCCGATCAAACATTACCTCGCAACAAGCTTAGTCAGCTTACCGCAAGAGCGTAGTGAGTTGAGACAAGCAGGATTCCCAAAATGTCGAAGGCCTATGGAGCGGTGCTGAGCACGTTGGCTGTCGCCATACTTACCCTACGCGGTGTATTGGCAGATGAAGAAGCCGTGATTGTTCTCCAAGAGTGTTTGACGGGAATGCTGGTGTTTTACGGGATAGGATTCTTGCTCGGCTTTCTTGCCGAATCAGTTTTAAGGCAATCGGCAGAGAGGCGTTTCCGCGAAGCTGTAACACGTTATTTAGATGAAAAACAGGCCCGGCAAAAATAAGACTGCCGAAGCCCACTTTTATGAATCTTTGACGTAGCTTGAAAAAGGAAATTTGGTTACAGTCCCGCCCGCCACAAAATGGTAGGCGGGGTTCAAGGGAATGACCCTTTGCCAGTAATGATCACGGAGGATTGGATGGCAACCACGATCGCACCGGAAGAAGATATCCAGACCGTTTGGCAGCGTTATCGGGCGGAACCGAATAACATCGATCTGCGAAATCGTTTGGTCGAACAATATATGCCGTTGGTTCGGTACAACGGCGAACGAATTTGGGCACGACTTCCTGATGGAGTCGAACTCGATGACTTGATCAGCGCCGGGATCTTCGGCTTGATGGATGCCATCGAAGCGTTCGATATGGAACGCGGTGTCAAATTCGAAACCTATTGCGTTCCACGTATTCGTGGTGCAATGCTTGACGAGCTTCGAACGATGGACTGGGTTCCACGTCTTGTCCGCAGCAAAGCCAGCAAGCTCTCCGAAGCGACCAAGCAACTAGAAACGCGCTACGGACGCCAACCCACCGATCAAGAACTTTCCGAACACATGTGCATCAGCATCCAAGAATTGGAAAAGATGCAAGCCGAAGCCAGCGCTGTGAACCTCGTTAGCCTGAACAAAAAATGGTACGAGACCGACAGCTATAAAGATGTTCGAGAAATCGACATCCTCGAAGACAAAAAGGGCGAAGACCCCACCAAGCGAATTCAAAAAAATGATCTCATGCGATTGGTCACCAAAGGCCTCAACCGCAACGAACGCTTGATCATTATTCTCTACTATTACGAAGAGCTGACCATGAAAGAGATCGGCGCTACGCTCGATCTCAGCGAAAGCCGCGTCAGCCAGATGCACTCGAGCATCGTTTCGCGCTTACAAGAACAACTGGGCCGCCGTCGCCCTGAGTTTGGTACCTAAGCGTTTATCTTTTATTCGCTTTAGAATGTTTACTAAGGACGTTGTCGCACTCGCGGCAACGTCCTTTTTCTACGCGCGTACATTTAGCCGAACCACACTACGAATGTGGCTCTCACGCTTCAGTTGGTCTGGCAAAACCGATTCAGAAAACGGCCACAGTGGCAGCCGCACTCAACGAGTCGCTTTGCATCAAGTTGCCCGAGCAATCGATCGTTCGAGTTCGAGACGCTAATTGCATAATTTGTTGGGGAGCATGTCTTCTGTCCGACTTTCACCGCGAGGACAAGATGGTTGACGAGGACCGTATTGTCAACCAACGTTTTGCTCGATGTCGGAGCCATCTTGGGAGTCGCAAAAAGAATGCGCAGCTGAGAATGGAAATCGGCAATGTGGCGCAGCAGGCATAGAAGAGTTCTTCTCGCAATTGCCAGACGTAGTCGTTAGCCGAAAGATGAGGTGCAACTACAACGGTCCGAAGAGCAATGACCACGATAATGCATGCCATACCAAGAACCAGCTTATTCAAGAGTCTGACATGACAATTTTCGAGTATTAGCCACAGACTGACTGCTAAGGTCGGATAGGTGAGGATGTGAAAAACGCCCACCCACGATTTCAATTCTGTGAGTGACGTTTTCGCGACCGTTTCCTTCATGAGCGCGAGCGTCAAGCAGCTTAACGCAAGCCAGAATAGGTAGGAAAGGATGGATGCACTCCATTTTCTCTTCAGCTTGAGCATTCTTGCTAGCTTCGTTAGCAAGAAAATTAGATAGCCCATCGCAACCAAAACGCAACAGCCAATTCCGATCGCAACCACGGATTCAATCGGCGACAGATTGTCCTGCTGGAGTTTAACATACAAGACTGCCGTTCCCAGCAGCACAAATACAAGTGGGAGTAGTAGAGCTAACTTAGTCAAGGATGATTTCCAAATTGGAGCGACGCAGCTGAGAATGATTAGTGTCGTTAGTGCGACGATGCACTGAGCTGAAAGTCGCTCCGAGAAAGAAGGGGCTCCAATCTCCGTTTGGCGTATCGCCATCAAACTCCAAAGTGGAATGGATAGGGCACAGACTTGAATAACTCGGGGCACATGAAGTTGTAGGCACGCTAGGGTAAAGAGTATGTTCCAAGTAACAAGGCACAACCCAAGTAACGCAAGTAGACGACGCCAGCCGTCATAAGGGTCAAATTCATCGATGACGGTACCTGATTCTGTGTCAATCTTGAGTATCCGATGTAAATCGTCGGTCAGGAATAGCGACCGAGACGTATCGTCAAACTCGTGCGGCCAAGTACCAACGGGTTTCCGGTTCTGCGTCCACGTTAAGACGATTTCTGAGGTTTCACGATTGCGAATTTCAAATGTGTCTGAAAAACACCCAGCGGACGATAAAAATTTGGATTTGACAATGCCATATAAACGCCCACTTTTGTCAGGAAGACCAGTTAGCCAGTATTCCGCTGGCGACACTGCGAGATGCTTTCCTGGTCGATCAGGTTCGACCAACACACCTCTCAGGTCACGGAAATGATAAAGCAGCCCACCGAATGTTAGGGCCCCCGAATCGGATTGCGACCCGTCTGCCGCGCTAATGGTAAGTGGATGGGCGATAACGGTTTCTGGATCGTCGACATGTCGTATTTCGATGCGTTCGCCGTCTAAGCTGCGTGATTCGATATAGCCTTGGGTAGTCCCATGAGGGTTGAAGTAATCATCATAGCTCGCAAGCCAACTGGATTGCCAATGAGCTCCCTCTTCGTCGACTTTATAGAGGGATAACAAATGCCACGAAATTTCAGCTGAAAAGTAAAAGGACAATCCGTATGCTTCAAAACTGGACATTGCTGCATTTACGACGAGTGAGTTTTTTCGAATCGAATCAAAGATCTGGTTCGCCGCATCTGCAATGTCCAGTGAAAGAAGCAGGTGGGGCGCTCCGTGGACCTCGCTGAAATCATGTTCAAACAGTAGTTTGGTTTTCTTTTGGTGTGTACCTTTGAGGATATCGACAGTGAGTAGTTCGTTGTCGTTGGTGAATGCAAAAAAGTTTCCGTCGACGATGACTCCATATTCAAATGGAAGCCATATGGTTTTAGTCGAGTTGCTTCGAGGATCGAATATCCTAGCCTCGACATCGTTGTTGGCGCGATAGAGTAGAGTCTTGTCTTTAAGCAAGACCGGATTGTGACCTGACTTAAGGAGACCCAGGGTTTTGATATGTGTTGCAGTTTCTTTTTCTGTGTCAAACAGAAATTCTTGGCAGTTGGAATCGTGGGCCGAATTCCACCGATACGAAAAGTGACGTTGAGGAATGTACTCAACGTGTCGTCCCCACAGTCGATCGTCTATGCGAAATAGGTATGAATTGTCCTCAAAAGACGAAGTCCAGGGGCAGTTTCTTGCCATCCAAAGTCCGAAAGAGTAGAGCGGAATGGCTGTCACCACGACGACGATCCACAGCGGATATCGCCGCATTCGATAGGCTAACAGCTTAATAGTGTGAAAGAGTTGCTTCATATCGGTCTGAGTTTGCTTAACTGAATCACTTTGGCATTATTTCAGTTTGGGGTAGCCGACATTCGGCGATGGCTCGGTGGAGCGTTTGCATTGGATAGTAGATCAAGTTAACGTGTGGCTCTCTGGATTCTTTGGACGTTCAAGTGTTTTTTGCACCACCGCCTTATTGGACGCGGGAATGGTATCGACAAGGCAATAAATAAGACTGCGGTTGGCACTGCCGCGTAGCAACCGATGAAGAGTTTCTCGCTGAGTTCCCAAAAGAAATAGGGATCTGGAACATTCTGCAAATGAAGACAAACGAACAGAATGACCAAGAAGCCTAACCAAACAGAAGCGGTTGCCATTTTGAAAAGCAGCGCTCTCTTACTTGAATAAAAAATCTGCCATAGACCGAGACCCAATGTTGGATAAAAGAAGAAGCGGACAAGGCCTAGCCAAGGTTCAAGACTCGTAGGTTTCGCAGTCTTGAAAGCGAAGGTAAAGGTTGCAATGACCAACGAACATACGGCGAACCAGAACAATACGGGTGTTAGCGATAGTTGCCATAGTTTTCTTTGGTTGGTACGACTCTTCAGCTTGAGTATCGTTGTGACCACGATCGTTACGACTAAAAGCGTGCAGCCCACAATCAAAGTCACAATCTGATACTCTATCCCTCTGTAATGGTCATAATGGAATCTACACACAAGTATGGTTTCACACATGATGATGAAGCCGATTGCGAGGCAGGTTGACAACCTCGAAACGGAGGCAGGTAGAATACGAATAGGTAGGAGAAGCACCCCAAAGCATAAGATGGCTATCAGGGATTGATTAGAAAGGCGATTGTTGAAATTGGGGTTCCCGACAGATTCCAGACGAAGCGAGCACAAATTCCACGCCAGCCATAACAGCACTATTGCAGCAAGAGAGTAGGGGATGCGAAGTTGGCTGCAAGCTGTAATGTATGTAAGGCA
The DNA here is from genome assembly GCA_017303505.1 of Planctomycetota bacterium. Lineage (GTDB taxonomy): Bacteria > Planctomycetota > Planctomycetia > Pirellulales > Pirellulaceae > JAFLCP01. The sequence continues at coordinate 8,229 of JAFLCP010000065.1, forward strand.
CCATATGCAGACGCAAACGCCCATAACGAAAAGGGGCCAGTTCCATCCGCTGTGCAGATAGAATTGATCGAGAACTTCACCCGTGAGCATGTTGACCTTGTAGAAGGTCTGCTCGTCATCTGTCACCCACAAGTCTTCATCGTTATCGGCAAATCCCAGTGGTGTACTGTGGCCCAGCCAACTGTTTCCCTTCCAGGAAGCGGTTTGCTCATTTGTATCTCGTCGGTAGAACTCTAGGGTTCCTGGCGAGTTTTCAAACAGAAAAGGATCTTCGTCCTTGGGGCAGCAATAATACGAGCGGTTCGCGGAGTAAACCAGGCGAGAGATTGCTCCTGGCTTGCATGACCCAAGGACTTTTCCCGGTCGTCGAGGGTCGATTAATATGCGGCCAGTACGGGACCTGTATTCCAGCACACCGTGATTAAGTCCATGAGAAAAGTACCTTGCCCCCATTTGGTTTCGGATTTCAACGGGATGTTGGGCGATAATCTTCGCTGAGCTCGCTTCCCTAATTTCTGTATGTTTCTGATCAAAGCTAATCGATTCGATCAACCCCTGGCTCGATGTTGGGCTTGAATGGTATAGAGTGGACGAGATCCAGGTTGCTGCCCAGTGCAGTCCTTCTTCGTCAATGGCGTATAGCGTAACCAGTTGCCAAGAATTCGGCACGATGTCGTAAAGATCAAGTGGGAAGGCAGGGGCTTCCATGCTCTCCATCTCATGTTGGTCTGTTACAGCCCAACCATGTGGTAGAGTTGAAAGGAAAAGATCTAGGAAATCCCAAGTGGTTATCGTGACGATCGCATGTGGAGATCCGTCGACGGCACTTACACTTCCGGGGAAAAGTAAATCTTGCTCGCGGAAAACACTCTGATTGAGTAAGTCAAATGAGTAGAGCTTGTTGCCGTCGCAGTGGACAGCATATCTGCCGTTCACAATTGAGTCGTGACTTGCTGGAGCTTTCGTAATCATGGACTCAAGGGTATTTGGATCGACGATGAGTAAGCGCGAGTTGTTGTCCTTGAATACTAAGCTACCGTTTCTCAGGCCGACTGGATCCGTAAACTCATGGAACTTGTCGAAGGGCAATCGCTGATACGTCTTTTTCGTTAAATTGATAACGCATTTGTCCGCGTAGTCAGATTCGGAGAAGCCACGACGCCCACTTCTTTGATAAATTGTCTGCTTAAGGAAGGTATGATCATCTAAACGAACAAACGATGTCCAGACGTCCTGAGAAGAAGTCCACGGCAGTTCTCGCAGAGTCCAGCTTACGCCCAAGTAAAGCGGTACGACCGAGATCACGACGACGATCCACAGTGGGTATCGCCGCATTCGATAGCTCAACATTTTCAGTGTGTGTTGGAGCTGGGACATTGTCGGTGCATCTCATGCCGAACCATTGCGTCGGGAACATGCTGAAGTCAGGTGAAATACAGATTGCATCGAGGTGTGTAATTATCTAAGAATCCTGAAAAAAAACGCATAGAAAGCGTGGTGTGGTCGTACTGCGGTGAACGAGTCCAACGCGGACCTAGCCTCCGCATGCGCTACGGCTACGGGTTAAACGAGGCTGCTGTTCGCGGGGATCATTGTGGTGTTGGCGTAATGTGGTAATGAGTCCAACGCGGACCTAGCCTTCGCATGCGCTACGGCTACGGGTTAAACGATACTGCTGTTAGCAGGGTTCGTTGTGGTGTTGGCGTACTGTGGTAACGAGTCCAACGCGGACCTAGCCTCCGCATGCGCTACGGCTACGGGTTAAACGAGGCTGCTGTTCGCGGGGATCATTGTGGTGTTGGCGTAATGTGGTAATGAGTCCAACGCGGACCTAGCCTCCGCATGCGCTACGGCTACGGGTTAAACGATACTGCTGTTCGCAGGGATCGTTGCGGTGTTGGCGTACTGTGGTGACGAGTCTAACGCGGACCTAGCCTCCGCATGCGCTGCGGCTACGGGTTAAACGAGCCTGCTGTTCGCAGGGATCGTTGTGGTGTTGGCGTACTGTGGTAACGAGTCTAACGCGGACCTAGCCTCCGCATGCGCTACGGCTACGGGTTAAACGAGGCTGCTGTTAGCAGGGATCGTTGTGGTGTTGGCGTACTGTGGTAACGAGTCCAACGCGGACCTAGCCTCCGCATGCGCTACGGCTACGGGATAAACGATGCTGCTGTTAGCAGGGATCGTTGTGGTGTGGTCGTACTGCTGTAATGAGTCCAACGCGGACCTAGCCTCCGCATGCGCTACGGCTACGGGGTAAACGAAAAGAACAGCGGAATGCGAATGTGGACATAATCTGTTAGAATCAAAACGCTCGCTGAATCGATCGGCGAACTTTTACTTCCAATCCACTTCGCGTATTAAGTTCATGCGTCTTCTTATCGATGGCTACAACGTGCTCCATCAAAGCGGCCTGCTTGGCAAAGGAAGCGGCGGGGTATGGTTGGAACGTGGACGAAAAAAGCTCCTGGATCTGCTGCGAAATTCTCTCGATCCCACGACCCTGCTTGCTACGCATGTTGTCTTCGACGCTTACTCCAGTAGCAGCATCACCACCGAAATCACTAGCTATCAAGAAATCAAAGTGCATTTCAGTCTCGGTTATGAAAATGCGGACGAATTAATTGAGAAGCTGATCCGCGAACATCACGCGCCGAAATCGTTGACGGTCGTTTCGTCGGATCATCGCATCCAAAGATGCGCTAAAGCTCATCGGTGTCGCATCTTTGATAGTGCAGCATGGCTAGATGAACTGCCGCAACGTCAGATTAGAAACAACAATGCGACACGCATCGTCGAGACGCCCAGAGAACAGGCTGCATCACAGGGGTTGTCTAACTATGAAGTGCAACTATGGTTGAAGGAATTTGGGATCGCGGAAAATTCGGCCGAAAGAAATGCTGAGGTTTCTGCTAATAACGAACCTTTGCCCGCAGTCAGTATGGAGAGAGTTGTTCCAGCAGTTGTAAAAGGCCCACGCGGCAAGAAGAGCATCACTCCACCTTCACCCAAAAAACAAGCCCAAGAGAAACCTAAGGCTAAGTCAAGCGGGCAGCCTAAGCGACCCAATAAAACGGTCAGTAAACAGAGGCCGGTGGAATTGAAATCCGATGAAGGCAAGAAGCCGAACAAAAAGAACGCTGCTAAACGAGGAGAGAAGAAAGATCTGCCGCGCGCTCGGAAACGCGCGGCTCGTCCATTACCCGATGGATATAAATTTCCAGAAGTAGATGCTGCCGAGGAATAAGTCGGCCTATGAAGGACCTAGCCTCCGCGGCGCTACTGCTACGGGTTAAACAACCCGGCTGAGCGTCGAGTGGCTTAGCCTTCTTTTTGTTTCTTCTCGACGTACTGCAGAGCTTTGTCGGAGATGTCTTTGCGGCACCACGAACCAGGCCAGCGCACTTTTTGTACTGCAGTGTAAGCTTGCAGTTTGGCTGCCGATACGCTGCTGCCAATCGCCGTAACGCCCAACACGCGACCACCATCGGTGAGCACTTGGTCGCCAGAGAGTTTGGTGCCTGCGTGGAAGACCTTTACATCTTCAATCTGAGCCGCAGCATCAAGACCGGTCACGATTTGATTCTTGGTGTATTCGCCTGGGTAACCTTGGCTGGCAACAACGACGCATAGTGATGGGCGTTCATCCCATTGCGGTGGATCGATTTGATCCAAGCGGCCGTCGACTGTTGCTTCGAGCAAGTCGACCAAATCGCTCTTGAGTCGCATGATCAAAGGTTGGCATTCTGGGTCACCAAAACGGCAGTTGTATTCGAGGACCTTCGGGCCGCTTTGAGTTAGCATCAAGCCTGCATATAGCACGCCCGAAAATGGTTTGCGATTGCGTTTCATCGCATGCACGGTTGGAACGAGAATATGTTCCTCAATCCAGGCCATCATCGAATCATCGACGATTGGTGTTGGGCAGTAAGCGCCCATGCCACCCGTATTAGGACCACGATCACCATCAAACGCAGGCTTGTGGTCTTGGCAGGCAGGGAGTGGAACAATGGTGCGGCCATCGGTGATTGCGAGCACGCTGGCCTCTTGGCCTTCCAGTCGTTCTTCGATAATCATCTGATTGCCGGCCGTGCCAAATTCACGTCGCCGCGCAATGCGTTCGACCGCTTCGAGTGCATCTTCACGTGTCTTGCAAACCACCACACCTTTGCCCGAAGCAAGTCCGTCCGCTTTCACGACCACTGGGGCGCGATCGCCTTCATTAGGAAAACGAGCCTTGATGAATCGCATCGCATCATCCGCTTCGCGAAATACCTGATAATCGCCCGTCGGAACGTCGGCTTGTCGCAATAAGTTCTTGCAGAATACTTTGCTGCTTTCCAGCTGAGCTGCAGCTTGGGTGGGGCCAAAGACTTTCAGTTTCATATCCTGAAACGCATCCACAACGCCCAGTGCCAGCGGAGCTTCTGGTCCAATGACGGTCAGGCCAATCTTTTCCGTCGAAGCAAACTTCACCAAGCCGGCGATATCGGTCGCGGAAATGGTGACGTTTGAAACCTTGGCTCCTTCCAAAGCCGTGCCCGCGTTGCCGGGGGCCACAAAAACTTGATCTACGCGGGAGCTCTGGGCGATTTTCCAAGCTAAGGCGTGCTCACGACCACCGTTGCCAACGATCAGGACTTTCATGGCTTCGTTATTCTTCTACTGAACGGATCAACATAGGACAAAGGCCACATTCGCGACTGGACATAGCGATCCAACTACGAATCGAGAAGTGGCAGGGTACGTTTGAGTTGGGCACTTTGGAAGGCCGTATCGACAATCTGCTGCCCAATTCGGCTTATTTCAGGTGATAGTGGACCTTGTAAGGGTTCGCCTGTACAGAGGGTGTGCACCATATATTCAATCGGATTTCGATAGGGGGCGGTCAAAGGAATGACGGGCAAATCGCGGGCCACCGGCTCACGAGCAGTCTGAATGGTCACTTTGTTCTCATAGTCGTAGGAACTGATCGTTCCTTCAGAGCCCACTAAAACGAAGCCGCATTTGGGTTGCGGTTGAGCGATCCAGGGATCGGTGAACGTTCCCCAACGCGTTTCAAATTTCGAGAGCCCCACCGAATATCGTGCGACTGTGATGCTATGCTCATCGACATCTAGTCCATGTGGGGCATCGATGGTCGAAGTGACTTCAAGTGGCTTGAGTCCATTGAAATACCATGTGCCTAAGGTCGTTCCGTAGCCCAAATAGTCCAGCAAAGATCCGCCACCTCTTTGGGCTGAATAAAACCAGCTGTGCGGTTTTTCCTTGGCAACCCACTCTGCTGTCCGTTCGATTTTCTCGGCAGTATGCCACAATGGTCCACGATTTCCATTGTAATAATGCACTTCTTTGAGCGTTCCGATTCTGCCTTGATCCACGTACGTTTTGGCTGTTTGATGGGAGGCGACCCAAACCAAAGGCCAGTTGATCGCCAACAATGTGTTATGTTTTCGACAGGCTGCCACCATTCGATCCGCTTCTGCTAAAGACGCAGCAAAGGGCTTTTCGACAAGTATGGCCCGCACATGGGGCGCAACTCGTTCAACCCAATCTCCATGTTCGGCTGAGGCGGGGCAGAGAATGGCAATGTCGGCCTTTGCAGTTTCCAAACATTTTTCAGGCGAAGTGAACACTTGCTCGCGCGGGATGTTTAGGCGGGCTATCGATTCTTCCATGCGTTCAGGTTGTAGGTCACAGATTCCTACCAATTGCGAATTTGGGTTTTCGACCACCATCCGCAAATTGTCACCCATGTGCATGTGATCAAAATTAATACCGACAAATCTTATTGGTGCCATGGTTGGTGCGATTAGAGTGGGGGAGGGGAGGGCGAGCGCCACGAATTATGGGATGTTTGATCCACTTCAACTTGGGACAGGTTATACTTACGGAGTCGATTCTTCAATCGATATTGCCTACCTCCATTCAGGCTCGACCTTGAGCCGCTTATTGGACCTACCTGAAACGCTCGAGTGAGCTACGTTCGAGGATTGTATGCGAAAAGTGAAATCTGGCGGTGGTTTGGCCGCATTGCTCTATACGTTCAAGAAGGCCAAAGAAGCTGGAGGAATCTGGACTCTTTTCAAGGCATTGCGGACGCGTAACGCCTGTAAAACGTGCGCCTTGGGAATGGGTGGACAAAAAGGCGGCATGGTCAACGAGAAGGGCTCATTCCCCGAAGTCTGCAAAAAGTCCATCCAAGCCATGACTGCAGACATGCAGCCAGCCATCACGGCTGATTTTTGGAGCAAGAACAGTATCGAAGAGCTCGCGACTTGGTCGCCGCGTCGTTTGGAAAAAAGCGGGCGTTTGATTCAACCTGTTCTATACGAAAAGGGAGCAACCCACTATCGCACCATTACGTGGAACGAAGCGTTCGATCGATTAGTCCGTGCGTTGAAAAATGTTACACCCGATGAGACGTTTTGGTACTTCAGTGGTCGAAGCAGCAATGAAGCAGGTTTTCTGCTGCAATTGTTAGCGCGACTGTATGGAACCAACAATGTCAACAACTGCAGCTACTATTGCCATCAAGCGAGTGGTGTTGGGTTAAGCTCTGCATTGGGAACAGGCACAGCCACGATACAGTTGGAGGATCTTGAAAACGCCGATCTTGTTTTTGTGATCGGAGGAAATCCGCCGAGCAATCATCCACGGTTGATGACGTCACTGATGCATTTGCGACGTCGCGGCGGCAAAGTGATTACGATCAACCCGATTCGCGAATTGGGCATGGAAAATTTCCGTATCCCCAGCGATCCATGGAGCTTTTTGTTCGGTACCAAAATCACGACGCGTTTTGTACAGCCTCACATCGGTGGCGACTTGGCGTTGCTTACGGGCATTGCCAAAATTATTGTCGAACGCGGGCAAGCCGACATCAATTTCTTGAGCAAGTATTGCAATGGAACGGAAGCCTATCTTGAATCGTTGTTCCATGCGAGTTGGGATGAGATTGAACGTTGCAGTGGCGTAAATCGCGAAGAAATCGAGGAAATTGCTGACGAATATGTTGCGGCCCGCAATGTTGTTTTCGGTTGGACCATGGGCATCACGCATCATCATCATGGTGTGGAAAACGTTCAAGCGATTATCAATTTGGCATTGTTGCGCGGAATGGTGGGCCGACCTGGCGCGGGGCTCATGCCGATTCGCGGTCATTCGAACGTACAGGGGATTGGCTCGGTTGGTGTCACGCCCAAGTTGAAAGAGAGTATCTTCAAAAGTCTCACGGAAGAGTTTGGTGTAAAGCTCCCAACGACACCTGGTATGGATACGATGGCCTGTATGGAAGCAGCCGAGCAAGGTCATGCCAAAGTGGGCGTGTTCTTGGGCGGTAACCTTTTTGGTTCGAACCCTGATGCGCAATATGCCGATCGCGCATTGTCGCGATTGAAGACGTTGGTCATGATCAATACCACGCTCAACACAGGGCATGTGCATGGCTTGGGAGAAGAGACGATCATTCTGCCCGTTCTCGCTCGCGATGAAGAACCCGAAGCGACCACGCAAGAGTCGATGTTCAATTATGTGCGACTGAGCGATGGTGGACCGCGACGCTTGCCTGGGCCGCGCAGTGAAATTCATGTTATTGCGGAATTGGGAAGACGGTTGTTTGAAGATAACGATGTGATTCGTTGGACGGACATGGAGCGAGCTGAGACAATTCGGCAGTGGATTGCGAAGGTCGTTCCTGGTTATGAATCGATCGCGAAAATCGGAACGACCAAAGAAGAGTTTCATATCTCGGGTCGTCTCTTTCACGAACCAAAATTTGCAACGCCTGATGGTAAGGCGGTTTTGTTCACTCACACACTAAAGCCATTGCCAGGCATGGGCGTGGGTGAAGTTCGGTTGATGACAGCTCGCAGCGAAGGGCAATTCAACACGGTTGTCTATGAAGAGGAAGATTTGTATCGCGGACAAGAACGCCGCGACTTGATCTTGCTGCATCCTGACGATTTTCCGCGATTAGGTTTGCAGCCGGACCAATTGGTCACCATTCGCAGCGAAGTGGGAGTGATGGCGAATCAAATCGCTCGAGCTTATGACCGCATTCGTGCGGGGAATGCATTGATGTATTATCCCGAAGCGAATGTGTTGGTGCCCAGAAATCTTGACCCACTATCGAAGACCCCCGCCTTCAAGTCGGTGATCGTGACTTTGGAGCCACAGGTGGGGTGGGTGGAGCCTAGCAGCGTGATTCACTATCGATCCCAGGATGTTCCGCAAGAATACGAGGGAGCAGGGGATTCGCGCAAAGCGATGCGAACCTGCTGATTCTCTTATCTAAGTGTCTGGTCTGATGTGCACTTGTGGTCGTATGTGTATTCGCTGAGGGTACGATCGTCGGGACGAATTGCCTCAGGGAATCATAGCCGGAAGTGTGCGGTTGGACTACAATTGGGGACGAGTTGGTAGATCCCACCTCGCGATCCACAGGCAATCCGGTAATCTGTGGCTGATCAGAAAAAAGAAGGGCAGGTTGGGTAAATCGAAGTTGGTTTACCACTGTGGACGCCCCACCTTTTGCGGAGATTACATTAATGAAGGTTTCTATGTCTTGGTTGAAGTTTGGTCTGTTGTTGGCGGGCGCTCTCTGTAGCACTTTCGGTGCAAACAGCGTCATCGCCCAAGAATGGGCTGATCTGAAAATGACTTTCGTATACGACGGCAAAGCTCCTGCAGCAAAGCCAGTGGATGCAAGTAAAGATCCATTATGTTTGGAAGATGGCAACAAGATTGTCACCGAAAACATGGTGGTTAACGCAACCAACGGCGGCATTCGCTACATCGCATTGTCACTAGACGTTAAGGACGCCAGCAAGCTCAAGATTCATCCTGACCTCGCCAAAGCCTCAGCAGACAAAGTGCTATTGGACAACGTGAAGTGTGTTTTCGTGCCTCACGTTGTGGTGATGCGATCCGGTCAAACCTTGGAAGTTAAGAACTCGGACAAGACTGGTCACAACGCGAACTTCGGCTTCTTCAAGAACCAAGCTCAAAACGTAACGGTTCCTTCGGGCGCGTCCAAAGATCTCAAGATCGAAAAAGAAGAAACAGCTCCAACACCTGTGGAGTGCAACATTCATCCGTGGATGAAGGGCTACGTTATTGTCAAAGATCATCCTTATGTTGGCGTCAGCGACGAGAACGGCGCGTTGGTGATCAAGGGCTTGCCAGCGGGTGAAGAGTTGAAGTTCCGTGTTTGGCACGAGAACCAGAACAAAGCCATCAGTGAAGTGACCATTAACGGTAAGAAAGAAAAGTGGGATCGCGGTTATGTAACCATGACCCTCAAGCCAGGCGAAAACAACTTGGGAACCATCAAGTTGGCTCCAGAACGCTTCAAGTAATTTTTGATTGCGTGTTTGTGTTATTAGGAAGTGCAGCAAGTGATTCTTGCTGCACTTTTTTTGTTTGCGATGACTCCACGGTGTGTTGCGCGATTGGATGTTTGGCGTTTGATGTTGCCATAAAAAATCGGGTCGGTTCGGGCGGAGTGTCGTGGCAAGAAGGAATCGCTTTACACACCCTGCTTTGCGCAACGTAAGGTGCGGTGCGACCGTTTGCCCCATGTTGTCATGTTGGTTCTTTGCCCAAACTGCGGGTCTAGGACCAGTGGCGGAAATCGACGGGAGTGCCGGGGCACAAAATCCAGCGAATCTAGGCGCGAAAACGCCCCTCCATCCCTTCGATTTTGGCCAATATCTGTTCAAATGGGCACTCTGCGGTGTGCGGCCGCAGTTTTGGCGAACTTTGGCTTTGGCGGAAGGTTGGGTAATGCCTCGGTTGTTGAATGGTTTCCGTGCAAAACGTCTGGCCCCAATGTTTGGGTTTGCGGCAGTCGCTGCGCTGAGCGTGTTGTCCGGCTGCTACAGCGAACCACACTTTGAGCCCAATGCCGTTTTTCGGTTTCGAGTGGAAGCGGAAACGGACCAGGATCAAGCGAAAGCTGCTGAAGCAGTAAACGCTTTAGTTGCTGATTGGTTCGGCACACCCGACCGGCCGCAGTGGCCAGCCATCGCCGAAACTACTGCGGCAACCGACTCTCTGTTGCAAGTCGAACGCTTGAATCGAGCCGCTGGCCCACAGCGAAGCGATCGCGAAGATAATCACTACGGACTCTATCGCGAGTTGTGCAGTAATTGCCATGGTCTAACCGGAAATGGTCGCGGACCAACCGCTATGTTTCTCGACCCGTATCCGCGCGACTTTAGGCCAGGATGGTTCAAGTACAAATCGACCAAACGCGGAAGTCGTCCCACGCGCGACGATCTTTATCGACTCATCAAGCATGGTATTCCGGGAACGTCGATGCCAGCGTTCGCGGCCATTGAATCACACGAACATGACAAAAAGAAAAATGATGATCTCGATGCTGTCGTTGATTATGTAATCTATTTAAGTGTTCGCGGCGAAGTCGAAAGACTCTTGCTGTATGAAGTGGCTAATGATGAAGGCCTATTGGAAGGAGCACGGGCTCGGATGTCGGACCAACCTGCGGGCTCCGCCACAACCGAAGTGTCGTCCAGCAGTCAGGCAACTTCAACCACTGAAACATCAAACGTAAGCACGGCTTCAAACGCTGCGCCCGTAGTTGCACAGCCTGTGGTGATTGAATCGACCTTTGAAATCAAGGCAAAAGAAGTTTTTGTTGATGTCTTGTCCAAGTGGGCTGGAAGTCAAGAGCAAGTAGTAAATGCTCAGTTGCCTGCTTGGTGGAATGAACCTGCCGAACATGCGGATGCGATTGCCCAAGGACGTGCGATCTATCTGGGAGCGACTGCGGCCTGCGCCAATTGTCACGGGAAAAGCGGTGGAGGGAATGGGCTCGTTCGCGACTATGATGACTGGGCCAAAGATGGAACGGTGCGGGCTGGCATCGAGCCTGCAGATCGAGCTGCACTAAAGCCGTATTTGGCAGTTGGTGGCTTGAAACCCGTACCTATTTCGCCGCGCGATTTGCGTTTAGGCATATATCGCGGTGGAAGCGAACCTGCGGACATCTATCGTCGCATCGTGCAAGGTATCGAAGGAACACCGATGCCAGCAGTTGCTCTTAAGCCCGACAATCCACAAGGCTTATCAGAAGATGAAGTGTGGCAGTTGGTGGCTTATGTCATGAACATGAAGGCTGAGGTCGCAGGAGCAATTCCAGCTGAGGGCGATGTTGCCTCACGTGAAAATGTAGACGAGGTACAGCCATGAACAGTGAAGTCCAGGCTGAGCCCTCTTCTATGAATTGCTCAGGGAGTCATCCCTGGGTGAAGTTTATCGCTCGGCTCTTGATGGTCTCGACGTTTCCGCTCATCTGGTTGGGCGGATTGGTGACCACCTACGATGCAGGGATGGCAGTTCCGGATTGGCCCGGAACGTATGGCTATAACTTATTTGCATATCCTTGGCAGGCTTGGCTCTATGGCCCATTCGATTTGTTTGTCGAGCACGGGCATCGTCTATTGGCTTCGTTTGTTGGTTTAGTCGCGATTTGTTTTTTGGTCGCTACCTACCGCACCGGCGAAAAGCCAGTGATTCGAAGGTTTGCTTGGTTGTGTTTGATTACCGTGATTTTCCAAGGAGTGCTTGGCGGAGCACGGGTGTTAATGGACGCTCGGACAGTTGCGATGATCCACGGTTGCCTTGGGCCGGCATTTTTTGCCTTATGTGTGGTGACTGTTGTTCATTGTTCCGGTATAAAGGGGCGTTCAGAAGTGGGGGTGTGGAGCCGTTGGTTCGTTCGATTTGCGGTAGCGACAACTATAGTCGCCTACCTACAATTAACGATCGGAGCCCAACTGCGACATATTCTTCCCTGGGCGTCGCCAAAGTTTTTCCTCATGATGGTGCATCTTCACCTTACTTTTGCAGGGTTGGTGCTGGTCAGTGCGTTAACGGTGGCTGCGTTCGGTTTTCGAGAACCGAATCGATACCTGCGTCATCCTGCGGTGATGTTGGTGGGGTTAGTTGCAGTACAAATACTTTTGGGTTTCGGAACTTGGATTGCGAACTACGCGTTGCCATGGTCGGATCTCTCCCCTGAGCTCAGCGCTTACATCATTAGCGCGAAAGGCTATTGGGAGTCGATGATTGTGACAGCACACCAAGCGACGGGCTCATTGATCATTGCGGTTTCTATTTTGATTGCCACTCGAGGTTGGTTATTGAGTGGTAAGTGATGAAACAGAAGGCGATTTTTCAAGCGTGAGTGCAGCGAACGAAGTAGAGCGAATTGAACCTACTGCGATTTCGGCCAACGTAATGGCACCGGAAGCGATCGTTTCGTCACGCACTCTATCCTCGCGAATCGCTGATTATGTTGAGACGACCAAGCCACGTATTTTGGTGATGATCCTGCTGACCGTTGGAGTCGCAATGGTCGCGGTCAAAGATTCCACCATGACATTGTGGATATTCCTCAATGCCATGTTGGGTACCGCGATGGTCGCAGCCAGCGCGAGCGCCTTCAATCAAATCGTCGAACGTCGTCGAGATGCTTTGATGGTTCGGACTGCTAAACGCCCTCTCGCAGCAGGACGTTTGCAACCAGCAGAGGCGATTGTCTGGGCGAGCTTTCTATTGATTGTTGGAACCGCATTGTTGGCGCTGGGAGTGAATTATCCTACGGCCGTATTAGGCTTCGCAACTTGGGCACTTTATGTTGGGCTTTACACGCCCCTCAAGACCCGGAGCTGGCTCAATACAGCAGTGGGAACCATCCCAGGTGCGATGCCCGTATTGATGGGCTGGACGGCTGCAGGTGGAAGTCTTTACGACATTCGCGGATGGTTGCTATTTGGGGTCGTGCTGTTTTGGCAGTTCCCTCACTTCATGGCCATTGCTTGGTTGTATCGTCAGCAATATCAGGCTGCCGGATATCAGATGTTGACCAATGTCGATCCTTCAGGCCGCCGTGCCGGAAATCATGGCATCTACGGAGCGATAGTATTGTTGCCGATTAGCATCGTGGTTTTGGGGCCCGATGGTTGGCTCACGGGATTTGTCGCGGTGTTAGGTTTAGCAGCTGCTCTGTTGCAGCTTTCTTCAGCGATTCAGTTTCGTAAAAATCCAACGCAAGAATCGGCGCGACAATTGTTGAAGGGGTCGTTGCTGTATCTGCCTGTGATGTTGGTACTGGTTTCTGTGCGAGCCATTCTGTAATTCATGCGGTCGCTCTTTGTGCTGAAGGACCCATGTCATGTCCGCAGATCGAAATGAGCCGAAACCGTTCCTGAGTTGGTGGTCGGCCTGGGTTTGTCTTGAAAGTGTGCCTCTCGCCATTGTCATGTTGGTGGCTGCGTGCGTGGGCCGCTGGTGGATAGTTCCGCAATCGGTATGGGCCAGCGGTCGAGATACGAATTCGAAAGAGCTTTGGATTAGTCTCTGCGGTGTTGTTTTTGTTGTCGGCTTGCTATTGATGGGACTGCGATGGCTTCGGCAATCAAGTTCTGTCGACACTGGAGCCAAGCGCGCGATCTCGATCCAGCGATCTTTTCTGTGCACTGCGCTGCTGTCGTTGAGTATGGGCTTTCTGACATTATGGCAAGTCTACGGCTGGTATCGCGATGGTTGGACGCCCAAGTTGTCACCGCATATCTATGGCGAATTGGATTATCGCTATTTCAAAAGTCTTGATCTTCGACTCCAGCAAATTGCCAACAAGATTCGCGAAGGCCGCGTTGCATCTGCCGAAAACGATCCGCTTCGCATACCAGCGGCGAGCTTGGCAAAAGAGCCCATAAAAGTGAACTCGAAGCAAATCGTTAGCGAAGTCCGCGAGTACATTCTGGATTGGAGCGAAGATGCTTATACTCGCGCGCAAAGTGCGGAGGAACGCGATGCAACGTTGCGAATGTTGGCGATGATGATTGACCCAGATCCACATTATCTTGATCAATATCTAAAGTCCAAAGCAGAAGATGAGAGCCGACTAGAGTTGGCAGTTCGTGAAGCAACTTTGAATGAAGAGTTGACGAAAAAAGAGCATGAAGCGGTTGCCGTACAGTGGTCGCAAGAAACGATGCCAGACAAAAAAAGTGCGTTGGCAAATCAATTGGTCGGAGTCGAGGATAAGTTAAATTCATTTGTCCGCGAGAGAGTTCGTGTGCAGGGTCGTTTAGACGTCTTGGCAAATGAGCATCTGGATCAGCGAGGCCTTAATCGAGAGTACAGTTGGTTGCATCTACCGACTGTATCGCGTGGCGGATGGCTACGGATTTTTTGTACTTGGTTGGCTGCAATCTATTTGGTCATTCGATTTTTGGTGATAGGTGGCATATCTGCCGCCGGAGTTGTGAGAGTTGCCAAGCAGCTACAAATAGTACGTACTTCCGATGAAGACCCGGCTGGTGGTATTGGTACGAGGGGCGAGTGTGTCGAGCCCTTGCCAGGGTTCGGGTGGTTTTTGATTGCCGCAGCGCTGTGGTGGTTAGGTTTAGGGTGGTAAATGCAAAGCCAAACACACGAGAATAACTCCCTGGCTACCACGCCGTTAATGGTAAAAGGTGTAATGCATCATTACGGCGAAAAAGCGGCATTGCAGGGTGTTGACTTGGTGGTGAAGCCAGGCGAGATCTTTGCACTGCTTGGTCCCAATGGGTGTGGCAAAAGTACTTTGTTTCGCTTGATTAGCACCCTTGTTGCGATTCAGCAGGGAACCATCGAAGTTTTCGGTGCGGATTGCACGAGCGCTCGAGCTCGAGTCCGAGAACATATAGGAGTTGTGTTTCAGGCTCCAAGCCTCGACGGCAAATTGACTGTACTTGAAAACCTCTGGTGTCAGGGTGTGATGTATGGATTGTCGGGGAAGGCCTTGAAGAAGCGTTCTGATGAAGTACTTGAACAATTGGGGATGTCCGATCGCTCGAAGCAGTTGTGTCAGGAATTGAGCGGTGGGATGAAACGCCGAGTGGAGCTGGCTAAAGGATTGTTGCATCGTCCGCGTTTGCTGTTGATGGATGAGCCGAGCACTGGCTTGGATCCTGCAGCGCGATTGGACTTATGGCGTGCGCTCACACAATTGCGCGATGCCGATGGCGTAACGGTGTTGATGACGACACATCTATTGGAAGAGGCGGATAAGGCGGATCGGATCGCAATTATGGACCAAGGGCGAGTGGTCGCATGTGGCTCGCCTACGGATTTGCGAAAAGAGCAGGGGAGTGAGGTTATCACTATCTCTACAGACGCAGTGGATGATGTCGCTCAAAAAATCGAAAGTCAATTAGCGTTATCTGTTAATCGCTTGTCTTCCGAGGTACGCATCGTTTCTGAAGGAAGTGTTTCACGCTTAAGTGAAGTTGTGCAATTAGCTCTTCCCCATTCATCGCAGGTAACGGTCGGACGGGCAAGTTTGGAAGATGTGTTTGTGGCCAAGACGGGCCGTGCTTGGGAGTAATCCTGAGAATTGAGATGAGATCACAATGAATACAACGGTGATGTTAGCTTGGCGAGAATGGACCCGCTTCTTTCGACAGAGGCACCGTGTCGTCGCTGCGCTGGGCCAACCTATTTTGTTTTGGTTGCTGTTTGGTACGGGGATGCACCAGTCATTCCGCGGTGGTGGCAGCGACTTCATGTCGTATTATCTGCCGGGTACCATTGCTTTGATTTTGATGTTCACTGCTATCTTTGCAACGATTTCGATTATTGAAGATCGACGTGAGGGATTCTTGCAAGGAGTTCTAGTGGCTCCTGTGCCAAGGTGGCATATTGCGGCTGGAAAAATTGTGGGTGGCGGTGCGATCGCGTGGGTGCAAGCCATTCTGTTTTTGTTGCTGGCGTTGCTGGTCGGCTCGGTCCCCTGGTCGAACTCGCTCCCCGGCTTGCTCGTATTGATGGCGATCACCGCTCTTGGGTTAACAGCGTTGGGGGTGGTTTTTGCGTGGGCGATGGATTCTACGCAAGGTTTTCATGCAGTGATGAACTTGGTGTTGATGCCGTTGTGGCTGCTGAGTGGGGCTTTTTTTCCCATTCCACACTTAGATCCATCAGCCGCCATGGGGCAGGTTGTGATACACTGGATTATGCGGTTAAATCCGCTCAGCTATGCGGTAGCAGGCATGCGGCAAATGGTCTATCCAGACCTAAAGCTCGGCCCAGAGCTTTGGCAGCCTTCTTTAGTACTTTGCTGGTCGGTTACACTCGTTTTTGTAGTGGCGACCATGTTATTGGCGGTGCGAGCTGTGCAGCGACCATCGAAAGGTGAATTGAAATGAAATTATATTCTCGACACGGCAGTTCACACTTACCGGCCATGGTGATGGTCGGAGGTATGCTCAGTTTTTTGCTGCTGGTGATCATTGCGGTTTTAGCGATCGCTCAAAAGAAAAAGAAGGATCGAGATCAGGCCGAAGGTGAAGCCGGTTTTGTGATGACCGAGCAAAACGGCGAGTTGGTCAAAATGGATGAATCGCAACCAACACGCGTTGCTGATCAAGATTGGTTGACTGAATTCAATTTGACCAGCAGTCAAAAAGAGAAAGTTACCAACGCGACGTTGCTGGGGAAGCCTTATGTGATCAGTTTCTTCTACTCCACGTGTCCAAGCGTTTGTGTTCGACAAAATGAAAAGAAGAAATCTCTCTACGAGAAATTTGCAGACAAAGGAATTCGCTTTGTCAGTGTTTCTGTCGACCCTGAAATTGATACGCCTGAACGTCTCGCAGAGTATGCTGAACGGTTTAATGCAGATCCTGCAAAGTGGTTGTTCTTAACCGGTGATATGGACTACATCAGTCGTGTGGGGGCCGAAGTCTTTCGTATTTTTGTGACGCGGCGTGGGCACCCTGAGCAATTCATTGTTGTCGATGCGGAAGGGAAAATCTACGGCTATTACAATTGGACCGATGCCGAACATTTCTTGGCACTGCAAAAGGACCTGGAGTCGTTCGCTTCCGACCCAAATTTACGAGCTAGTGATATTCCAAAGGGTCGCGAGAAAAAGCCAGCTGAGAATCCTGACGAAGAGTCCGAGGAACCGGCTGAGCCCGCACAGGAACCCAAGAGTACTGAAGGCGAAGATAAGACTCCATAGTCGTTGTGATTCAACAGGGAATGAAGCGTGATTGAGTTATTGCCCCATGTGAATGTTAGTCTGAACGGTCTGGCAACCGTTTTGTTGGTTGTCGGTCGAATCTTGATTTTGCAGAAGAAAGAGAAAGCTCATCGCAATGTGATGATGGCGACTTTAGTTGTCAGTGCTTTATTCTTGTGCTGTTATTTGGTTTATCACTTCAACGTTCCATCGAAGAAGTTTCCGACCGATACCGAAGTTGCTCCGTTGGCAGCTCGCTATACCTATTACGCGATCTTGTTATCGCATGTTCTGTTAGCGGTCTCGGTGCCGTTTTTGGCAATCGCCTCGATTTACTATGGACTCAAAGATAATCGAGCTGCGCATCGACGCGTGGTCGCGTGGGCTTGGCCTGTCTGGTTATACGTCAGCGTGACCGGGATTATCGTGTACTTGATGTTGTATCAGATCTATCTTCCTAAAGCGGGTTGAGGAAGTGTTCGGTGAAAGCGATTGCTTGGCTGGACATTAGGAGGACCGGTGCCCATGGGTGTGATTACGAGACTTAGAAAAACACCGCCGTTCTTGGGACCATGCTGCATACTTCTGGTGACCTTGCTTGCTCAAGGAATGCTTCCCGTTTCTTCCGGCAATGAAGTTTGCTTCGGTCAAGAGCCTGCTTGGCGCAATCAGCTTGCCGAGATCGACGCGCCACGCTTGAATCAACTGCAACAAGTGCATTCGTTGGTCGAGTCGGGGCAATATGCTGAGGCCGTTGATTTGTTGCAAAAGGTGGAAGATGAAGGAGAAGGGCTTCTGGTGGAGGCAAGTCGTCTCCCTGCTACCTCACCATTCCCCATCGCTCGCTATGTCCTTCTTTCAGATTATTGCCATGGATTGCGAATGTCATGGGCAACGCGGGCTCCTCAAGCATTAGAGCTCTATCGAAGTCGAGTGGATCAGCAAGCTGCTAAAGCACTGAATGAGTTGCAAAAATCTAATCGCATTGAAGATGTGAAAAAGTGGCTTAAGCGATATGCAGGCGCGAGCGCGACCAAAGATGCGTTGATGTGGCTTGGCGATATGCGATTGGATCGTGGCGAATGGCAAGCGGCACGAGAATGCTTTCAGGCTTTAGCCCCAGGAAGCCGCTTGGTTTATGAACAGCCAGCTGGCCCAGGCGATCTTGAGCCACGACGCGGTAGCGTTTCGTCGGTACGATTGTTTCAGCAATGCGAAGGCAATTCGGAAGAATTGACGCGACTCTTGGCGACTCTCAAGGATGGGCGTATTCCAGGGCCCATCGAAGCGCCGAAAGTTGAGAAAGAGATTGCCGCTGCCGCTTGGGGGCGATTGGTGTGGTGCTCGGTTCTTGAAGGAGATCTGCCAAGAGCAGAACGCGAGTTGCGAATTCTGGAAACTCTGTATCCCGATGTTCGTATGCAGCTCAACACCGGAAAGCAGGGGCGAAATTGGGTAGAGCAAGCTAAAGCGTGGATTGAGGAAGGCAAGGGCGCTCAGGATAAATCGGTTGCAAAGGCGACGCAGTTTGGCGGTGGGGCTGCCAGGAACTTGATGAGTAGTGATGATGTGCGGCCAGAGGATTGGCCTCGGTGGACTCATAATTGGCTTAGGATATCTGCGGTGATGGAACGAAATCCTGCAGGTTTGCCACGTGTTTCCGAAGATGCAGAGGCTATTCTTGCATACCATCCTGTCGTGGATGGTGAGCGAGTTTACATCAATGATTTACGAAAGATTTATGCACTGGATTTGAAAACTGGTGCCACTTGGCCTGCTGCGGATCCCAAGTTGCCATTGTTCGACTCAGGATTGACCGAAGAGAATGTTTTGCCGTTGGCCTATCCGTTATGCGGTGTGCCGCGAGCGACTGTGGCTGTTGACGGACAACAGCTCTTTGCTCGCATGGGTGTAGGTGTTACCGGTTGGAAAGAAGCGCCTCGCGAAGCAATGGGCTCGATCAGTTTTTTAGTTGGGCTCGATCTGTCGCGCGATGGAAGGTTGATCGATGGCTTCCCGATTTTTTTGACGGGTAGCAGTTGGGCCAATTGTGAATTCGAAGGTTGTCCTTTGCCGATCGGCAATCGTCTACTCGTCTGTATCACGGAACGCAACAGCGTACAGATTCGCCGGTTTGTTGCTGCGTTCGAACGGAATTCGGGGAAGTTGTTGTGGCGCAGTATGCCGTTGGCTGCAGGCATGATTGAAGGTGCTGGCGATGCAAATTTAGTTTCGCATCAGTTGTTGAGTTATCGAGATGGAACTGTTTATCTCAATACTAATTTGGGTGTGGTCGCTGCCCTCGACGTGATGGATGGTCAGGTAAAGTGGTTGGTGCGTTACCCTCGTAGTCAAGTTGAGGATGCTGCATATCCTGAATCGCAACGGTTTCGCTATCGAGATTTGACGCCCTGCTTAGTAGATCAGGATGTTGTTTATTGTGCGCCTGCGGATCGTGCTGAGATTTTTGCCTTGGATGCCTCGACGGGAGATTTGTTATGGTCGACGGTGCCAGAACATTCTGCCGATGTGGTGCATCTGTTGACGGCCCGCGATGGTGAGTTGGTGACTGCTGGCGATCGAGTGGTCTGGTTTGATACGGCGACGGGCCGAAGCTTGACCTCGTTTCCGAGCGGTGTTGCGGCGAAGCCGGAAGAAGGTGTGGCTCAGCCTCGTGGTTTAGGGCGTCCATGGTGTACGGGTGAATGC
Organism: Planctomycetota bacterium; assembly: GCA_017303505.1. Taxonomy (GTDB): domain Bacteria; phylum Planctomycetota; class Planctomycetia; order Pirellulales; family Pirellulaceae; genus JAFLCP01. Next base: position 27,976 of record JAFLCP010000065.1, read on the forward strand.
ATCTACTTCCCCCATCGCAATCAGATTTCGGTCATCAAGCGTAAGCTCGATCGGTCAAAAGCTGGATCAAAAGCGATTGAATTCTTAGAGCCTATTGCTCTGGCTAGTAGGGCCAATGAGGGGGGGAATCTCGTTTTGGCGGATCGTTGGCTTCTCTTGGCAACTCCTAGTCGATTGGTTGCATTCGCGTCCCCCGATATTCCGAAAGAGTAGTTTTGTGGGGAGAATTCGACAAAAACACTACTTTGTGGGTACCTTGCGTGCAGTTTTTGCCGATTCTGGGGCAACCTTGGCAAAACAAGTCATCGAATTGAGGTTGCCGGGTGCTGTGGGATCGATATACTCCACCACTTGAATTATGGTTTTCTAAGTTGAGGCAGTACCATGGCTCGCGCATGTGACGTTTGCGGTAAAACCGCTTCGATGGGCAATCAAGTTGAAACTCGCGGTAAGGCGAAATATTTGGGTGGCGTTGGTACCAAAGTAACTGGTATTTCGCGCCGTCAGTTCAAGCCAAACTTGCAGCGTGTACGTTGCTCTTTGCCTAACGGAACGCACAAGACATTGATGGTTTGCACCCAATGTTTGAAGAGCGGTCGAGTTCGCAAAGTGGTTAAGCAGAAGCCATTCCAATTGCCAGTTGCTCATAGCTAAATGTCACTATCACCCACGGATGTAGAGCGGATAGCCCATTTGGCCCGCTTGCAACTGAGTGAAGCGGAGTTGGCATCGTATTCGGTGCAGCTCCAAGCCATAGTGACCTTTGTTGATCAGTTGCAAGCTGTGGATACAGTAGGCGTAGAGCCGATGGTGCATGCCATTGAGCTGTCTAATGTGTTAGCAGCCGATGAAGTCAGGGAAGGGTTGAGTCGTGACTTGGCCCTTTCTAATAGCCCTGACCATGATGACGAATGTTTTCGTGTCCCTGCAGTGCTGGGGTAAATCCGCATGGAGTGGCAATTCGCGAGCGCCGCAGAGATTTCGCGGCAGCTCTCTTCGAAACAAGTCAGTGCGACGGAAATCGCCAAGTACTTCCTATCTCGCATCTCAAAGCACAACCAAGCTTTCAATATCTTTGTCCACGTCGATGAAGAGCTTGTATTAAAACAGGCTGCTGAAATCGATGCGCGACGAGCGCGTGGGGAGAGTGAGCTTGGGGCATTGGCGGGAGTGCCTGTCGCTATCAAGGATTTACTTTGTACGACTGATATGCCGACCACATGCGGTTCGCGTTTCTGTGAAAAGTATATCTCACCATATGACGGTACTGTAATTGCGAAGATGCGTGCGGCCGGTATGCCGTGGATGGGTAAGACGAACCTCGACGAATTTGCGATGGGTGGTTCGACTGAAACGAGCATCTTTGGAGCTGGTCGCAATCCGTGGGATGCACAGCGAACGACCGGTGGTAGCAGCGGTGGTTCGGCGGCCTGTTTGGCTGCGGGGCTCTCGCCTTTGGCCATTGGTACCGATACGGGGGGCTCGATTCGACAGCCCGCAGCATTTTGCGGGGTCAGTGGATTTAAGCCAACTTATGGTCGAGTAAGTCGCTATGGAGTAGTGGCTTTCGCCAGCAGTTTAGACCAAGTGGGGCCGATGGCACACACGGTCGAAGACTTGGCCTTAGCGATGGATGTGATATCGGGACATGATCCCCTAGACAGCACATCTTTGCCATATGCAAAGCCCGGGTATACGACGAGTTTGTCGCAGGCTCCACAGCGTTTTCGGGTCGGTGTTGTGCGCGAGCAAATCGAAAGTGATGGGCTCAATGCGGAAGTCAAACAAGCGATATTGAAAACGTTAGACGTTTTGAAAGAGTGTGGGGCGGACGTTCGAGAGGTTTCACTGCCTCATTCGAAATATTGGGTGCCAGCGTACTACGTTATTGCTCCCTGTGAAGCGAGCAGTAACTTATCAAGATTTGACGGGGCTCATTTTGGATTTCGCGCTGAGCCGCTGGAAGGCAAAAAATCAAAGTCGCCGCTGGTTGAAATGTATAGCAGCACGCGTGCTCAAGGGTTTGGTGCTGAGGTCAAGCGTCGTATCATGTTGGGGACGTATGCCTTGAGCTCTGGTTATTATGACGCGTATTATCTGAAGGCTCTTCAAGTTCGACGCTTGATTCGCCAAGACTTCGACCGTGCCTTTGAGGACGTCGACATTTTGGTTGGGCCAACCACGCCTAACACCGCTTTTAAGATCGGCGAGAAGGTGGATGATCCAGTACAAATGTACTTGGAGGATCTTTACACCGTTGGTGCAAACTTGGCTGGGTTGCCGGCGTTGTCGGTGCCATGTGGGCGCAGTCAAGTTGGTTTGCCGATTGGAGTTCAATTCCAAGGCCGCCCCTTGGACGATGCTCTAGTTTTGCAGATTGGGCATCGATACCAGCAGGCGATAGGTTGGAGGCCAACACCGGCGCCACTCTCATGAATGCAGCACCTTACACGTTGGTCATTGGTTTAGAAGTTCATGTGCAGCTCAGAACGAAGAGTAAGCTCTTTTGTCGTTGCAGTACGGAGTTCGGGCGGCCGCCGAATACGCAGGTCTGCCCTGTTTGTCTTGGCTTGCCAGGTGCATTGCCTGTTTTGAATAAGCAGGCTATTGACTATGCAGTGCGAACGGGTTTGGCACTGAAATCTGAAATCGCCAAGTTTACGAAATGGGATCGCAAGAATTATTTTTATCCTGATTTGCCAAAGGGCTATCAAACTAGTCAATTCGATTTGCCGATATGCTCGCGTGGTTTTTTGGATATCAGCGATTCCAAAGGTGCGTTTGAGCCCAAGAGAGTTCGGTTCATTCGGGCTCACTTGGAAGAAGATGCTGGCAAGAGCATGCATGATGAGGTGGCAGGTAAAGCGGATAGCCGCATTGATTTGAATCGCGCGGGGACTCCGTTATTGGAGATTGTGACGGAACCCGATTTGCGCAGCCCTCAAGAAGCCAAAGCCTTTTTGACCGAATTGCGTTTGTTGTTGCTGTATCTTGATGTCTCCGATTGCAATATGCAGGAAGGTAGTTTGCGTTGCGATGCAAACGTGAACTTGCATATTCCCGTCGATGGTAAAACGGTTGCCACGCCGATCACGGAAATTAAGAATCTGAACTCGTTTCGCGCGGTTGAGCGCGCGTTGACCTATGAGGCAGCGCGGCAATGGGATCAATGGAGTAACGATCATATTGCGATCGGAGGACGTCCGAAGCAGACTCGCGGGTGGGATGATGTGCAGGGAGTGACAACTCTTCAAAGAGAAAAAGAAGAGGCGAGCGATTATCGGTATTTTCCTTGTCCAGATTTGGTACCAGTTACGCTTACAGGTGCAGATCTCGACAAGGCTCGAGGCGAACTGTGTGAATTGCCGGCTGCGACACGTACGCGTCTCGTTCAGCAGTATGAGCTGAAGGAATATGACAGTGATGTGATCGTGTCGCAGGGACGTGAGTTGGTTGATTACTTTGAAAGAGCTGTGGTGGCTGGTGGGCCTGCGAAGCGGGTGAGCTCGTGGATTCAGCAGGACATTTTGCGATTGCTGAATGAACGGCAACAATCGCTGACGCAACTAGGTTTCTCAGCAGAGCGATTAGCGGATCTCACGAAGGCAATTGAAGCAGGGACTGTGGATACTAGTCGCGGCAAAGAAGTGTTTGCCAAGATGTTGGATGATTCAGCCCTCTCGGTTGCGGCTGCGATTGAGGCTTTGGGGATTAAGGCCGTTGATGACAGCGAGTTGATGGAGTTATGTCATCAATTGTTGGCTGAAAACGCGAAGGCTGTCAACGAATATCGGGCAGGCAATGCGAAGGCACTCGGGGCACTTATTGGTCAGGCCAAGAAAAAGAATCCCAACGCGGATCCACGCAAAGTCCAAGAATTGTGTAAGCAATTGATCGATAGTGGCGCGGTGTAACTCGCAGTTACAGCAGTTTTCGGGGCCGAAGGAAGCGAAGTTTTTTCGGTCTCTAACAAGTCATGTTCGATTCTTCTGGAGAGTCACGCTGTTCGCCCAAAACCGTCTGTGGCTTTCGTGATTTGCTAGCCTCTATCGTTTGAACGGAGATAAATGAAAATGTAAGCGTTTGAGCGGCAATTGTTTTTCGCTTGGTTCGTTTCTTGGTGGCTGCATTGCTGGGATGTGTGCTGAACCAAGATAGTGGAAAGCAATCTCTGTTTCTGTGATACCACGCTAGCAATTACCTCCTTTTGGATTGCGCGCCAGTTTCCGTTTTGGAGACTCTTAGTTATTTGGGTGGTGTTTTGTGGTGGTGTGTTTCCCTTGGTGCCAGGTTGCTGGCCTAAGAATCGGTCTCGTCTAGTATTAGTTTTCTTGATGTCACCGAGCTAGCTAGCAAACCCGACCAAGCCTCCCACATGGTGCCAGGCACCCTGTGGGAGGCACCCTGTGGGAGGCGATTTTGTTTGCTAGCATTGCGCAGTTGGGGCTAAATATGGTGCCAGGCACCCTGTGGGAACGCAATTCGAGATGCTAGCAATGCCCGCCAGGCCCAACAAAGGGTGCCAGGCACCCTATTGGAGGCGATTTTGTTTGCAAGCAATGCGTAGTGGGAGGGGGAAATATGGTGCCAGGCACCCTGTGGGACGGGTGGGACGCGGGAAATGCTAGCAATTTGTGGTGGGGTTTGAGTAGAAAAATTGATCGTCGGCTGCCCCTGTTTTGGGTAGTGTGCGACAAGATGCGGAGGCAAAGTTTAGGACGGGAAGTTGCTAGCAAGATTCACCGTTCGCTAAACAGATCACCTATAAGCCGATCGGCTACGGCCACTCTCAACCACTTGCCGGCTGATTTGCGGACGAATGCCAGCAAACTATCCACCGTACACCCTCTACTAAATCAGCCCTGGCTTCATGAATATGGATCGAACGCCTGCAATATGCCAGCAAAGGTAGCTAGGGGCGGTCATCGACTCGCCTCGCTTGGACCTTTGGCACATGATCGCGCTTCACAAATTGCTTGCCGATTCATGCTGCAATGGCAGCCAACTAATCGAAGCCTTGCCGTCCGCGAATCAGTCCGAACTCAGCTCAAAAAACAATCAATTACCACCTCTCTGATTTCGGACTCCACCGCGAGCTAACTTGATAAGCGACTCAACATCAGGCGAACAAAATTGAAGTCGCGAATTTTAAGATGAGGTAATGGCTTGGCTGTCATATGCCGCAGTAAGTAAGTGATAGTACTCTGGCACAAGAAAAGCATACCTTTGCCCGCTCCTTCTTAAACAAGCGAAGCTCACGCAAATTTCTTCTGTCAGCCGCCCGATTGAAATCGCAACGAGCATTGGCCGCACCAGCCACTATCTCCCTTATCTTTGCTCAGGCTCAAACGAAGATCAGCCCTGATCGCGGATTATGATTGCTTCAGCTAGTTGCTGCGAATCAAGTCGGGGGATATGTTCTGTTGCCTCTCGCTTTCGAAACGAACCATGGAACTGAACACATCCCGTTTTGTTGCCCAGTTCCAGCAAGTTAGTGGGGGATACTCCTCCAGCCACCAAAATTTCCATGCTGGCTCCGACTGCTCGCTGTAGTGCGTTCAGTGTTGCACTTCCCGCCAACGCGCTCGGTGCTCCACCAGATGTCAATACGCGGCGATAACCTAAGTCACATAAGGCTCGCGCGCTCGCAATAAGATCCGCGCACTGATCGAATGCCCGATGGCAAACACACTGCGCACCACCTAAGTGATCTGCAAACATTCGCATGGCTGTTACGTCCAGTTGGTTTCCAATCTTCAAACAGCCGACGGCAATCGCTTGCGACCCCGCCTGAAGAGCTTGCTCTGCATCATGCAGCATGGCATTTACTTCGCGGTCTTGATAGACGAAATTGCCACTTCGCAAACGAATCAATGTTACGACTGGAATTGAAACGGCATTCAAAACTTCTCGCAACATTCCAAGCGACGGAGTGACTCCATCAGTTTCCAGAGCCGCCGACAACTCCAGTCGATCGGCTCCAAGCTGACTTGCCAAGATGGCGTCCTCAATCGTGCTCACACAAGCTTCGATGAGAAAGCGTTTCCCCGGTTGGTTTGCGCTGAACAATGAACTCTCCCTAAACGCTGCCGTGTCCGCCCATCAACCATCTTCGTTTAGCGAATAGAAATTTGACGGCCGATGCATTCGAGCAAAAACTCCAGCACTTCAATATGGCGTGTTGCATCGGATAGTGATTTACCCCAAGTGTACATCCCATGGCGGCGGATCAAGTAACCATACAACGGAGGGTTCTTGGAATCGGCAACGTAATCGCGCACCTCCGCTGCCAATTCGGGAATATTCTGCGTATTGTTGAAAATAGGCAACCAAATACGCGACTCATGGGTGGTGATCCCTTGCAAGCCTTTCAGCATTTCGAAGCCCGCGATTTCAATCCCGCCTTGTGCCGCAAAATGTTCGGAGAGAATAGTGGCCCACGGGCTATGCGTGTGCAGCACCGCACCAGCTCCCATCTCTACCGCAACACAGTGCAATAAAGTTTCTGCTGACGACTTTGGCTGATCAGGTGAGATGGGATGGCCGCTAATGTCGACGATCACAAAATCGGAATTCTTTAGGTGGCCTTTATCCATCCCACTCGCTGTAACAAGCAAGTGCTTGGGATCGTCATTTACTACCACGCTGTAATTACTGCTGGTTCCCAAGGACCAGCCCCGAGTCCACATCTGGTTACCAACGTTTCGCAGGCCATCGGTCTGTTCATGATATGGAGCCAAAATAGAGGCGTCATGCTTCGTGGTCATAGTTGAGTGTATTCAAAAGCTATAGGAGAAACGGTTCACAATAAAAAGGTAACTACGAGTGCATTCGCGGAAGCGGATGGCCGCGTGAAATGATCTCTGTCTCTGCGGCCGAGAGCTCTTCGAGCCGCTTCTTAACTTCCTCTGCGGTCGCGAACAGCTTAGCAAGTCGCACATAAGTTGTGTGGTGTCGCGCTTCCGATTCGAAAAGCGATGCGTAAAATTCCGCCAGCTCCGGATCGTTCACATGTTTGCTCAATAAATCGAAGCGTTGGCAACTTCGCGCCTCGATTAAGCTGGCGACCAAAAGTCGATCCACCGCTCGTTGTGGTTCGTTGTTTCGAATCAGCTTGTTCAATTCACGGCCGTAGTTCCCCGGCGGCTGCAAGCGAAATTGAATATTCCTTTTCTTCAATAGATCGAGCACCATGAAGAAATGTTCTAATTCTTCATCAATGATGCGCGTCATCTCTTCGCACAATTCGCGGCTTTCAATGTAAGAACCGAGAAGGCTCATGGCTGTCGCAGCCGCCTTATGTTCGCAATGTGCGTGGTCGATCAGAACCTCTTCCAGATGGGGCTCAATTCGTCGAAACCACCCTTCGGTAGAGGAGCTTTGCAGATGGAGCATAGTGGATGGGAAAAATGAGGTTGAAAAAGGGGGGATATCCCACCCTGCCGACCCGAATTTCCCCCTGTCGAATGAGGGCGGGCGGGTTACAATCTGCTCTATGTTGTATCTATCCGCACAGAACTTGTCCAAGACCTTTGGAGACAAGACCATCCTAGATGGGGCTTGTCTGGAAATACGCGCTGATGACCGATTGGCTCTAGTTGGCCCTAATGGAGCGGGGAAAACCACTCTTTTGAGGATTTTGACCCACGAGCAGAGCCCAGATTCAGGGGATTTGGAGATTTCCGGCGGAATTCGGATTGGCTACGTCAAGCAACACGCCCACTTTCCCCCCAGTGCTACCGTTTGGTCCGAAGCAACGTCAGCTCTCGGCGACGTTCCTGCCCTCGTCCCAGCCAGCGAAAAAATTGCCGAACAACTGGCCATCCATACGACCGGCCCCGAACACGATCGGTTATTGATCGAATTCGAAAAACTCCAATCACGGATTCTCCTTGACGACGCCTACAACTGGCAACATCGCGTCGAGCGGGTATTGCAGGGACTCGGTTTCTCCGCCGTTGATTTCCAAAAGCCGACCAATCAACTCAGCGGGGGCCAACAAAACCGCTTGATGTTGGCATGTGTTCTCCTCTCGAAGCCCGAACTACTGATCCTCGACGAGCCCAATAACCATCTCGATGTCGAATCGACCGAATGGCTCGAAGAAACCCTCGCTTCGTGGGGCGGTGCGGTACTTGTTGTTAGCCATGATCGCTATTTCCTAGATCGAGTCGCAAACGGAGTGCTCGAATTAGTCGATGGTGAAATCGATCGCTTCAAGGGCAACTACTCCGCGTACGTCAGTCAAAAAGAGTTGCGACTGGAAGTTCAGCGTCGCACCTTCGAAAAACAACAAGAAGAAATCGAAAAGCTCGAAGATTTCATACGTCGCAATCATGCGGCGCAAAAGGCGACTCAAGCAGAAGATCGACGCAAGAAACTCGAACGCATCGAATTGGTGCAGCGTCCCCGCGAAATCCATACACCCAAATTTCATTTTCCGCCTGTGACGCGTTGTGGCGATATCGTATTGCGAGTGGAACTGCTTTGCAAAGCGTTCGACAAGCCACTACTCGACCGTGTGCATTTTCAAATTCAACGCGGAGAACGCTGGGCAATCGTCGGTTCCAACGGCGCAGGGAAAACTACTTTGCTTCGGTGCTTGTTGGGTGATGTTGGCCCAGACTCTGGTAAGATCACGTTTGGCACTGGTGTTAAAGTCGGTTACTTTGATCAAATGGTGCGACGGCTCGATCTCGAGTTGCCCCCCATGGAAGCCGTCCGCGTTCCGCACAAAGATCTTATCGATCTAGAACGCCGCAGTTTGTTGGCTTCCTTTGGGCTCATTGGCGAAGTGGTCAACAAGCCTTTGAAGACCCTGAGCGGTGGTGAACGCAACCGAACGCTGCTCGCTTATCTGTCGGCGCTTGAGCCGAACTTCTTGATCATGGACGAACCAACGAACCACTTAGATCTGTGGTCGCGCGAAGCCTTGGAAGCTGCGTTCCGCGCTTATCAAGGAACCATTTTGATGGTGACCCATGATCGTTATTTGGTGAATCAAGTCGCTGATCACATTTTGGTGTTGCGCGGTGGCAAGAGTAGCATTATCCCCGGCAACTACGACGATTATCGGCATTGGTTAAGCCAAGGCATGGCGATCTCTGATCGCGGTAGTGTCGCGCTCAATTCGACCAAGGCAAATTCCAATAACGGCGAAAAAAGTAACAACGACAAGGCGAGCTCAAGTAAATCGAGCAATAGCTCAGCCCCGAAACGAAAAAGAAAATTCCCTTATCGCAAAGTAGAACAACTAGAAGAAGACATTATGACTGCAGAGGAGAAGCTACAAACTCTGCAAGACCAAATGTTGGATCCACAAGTTCTGCGCGACGGGCGACGTGTCAAAGAGTTGCAACAGGAAATCGATCAAATGCAAACTTCGTTAGCTCAGTTGTATGAGCATTACGAAGAAGCGGTTGAGTTGAACTAGTTTCTCAAGATAGAAGACAAAATATGGTTTTCTGGTCCAAGAAGAAAAAAGAAGAACCCGGTTCATCTTCCGGAGCATCTGGTGATTCGTCTGAATCGTCCGATGGTTTTTTTGCAGCTTTGCGGGGTGCGCTCAACAAAACCGCCAAGCTTCTACAAACGGATATCCGCGATTTATGGAAATCCGAAGGTCAAGTGGTCAATGACGAGTTCCTGCGAGACCTTTTCGCGATTCTCATTCGATCCGATATCGGCACTGAAACGGCAACGAAAATTCGCGAACAAATCCAAACCGACTATCGTGCTCGCAAGGTTCAGTTTGAGGAAATCATCAAACTAATTCGAGCACAAGTCTTAAGCCAACTGCAGCAGGGTGAAACCGCTTTAGCTAATGTGGATTCAGGGCCGCTGGTCATCCTAGTGGTCGGCGTAAATGGATCAGGCAAAACGACCTCGATTGCTAAGTTGGCCAATCGTCTGACAAAAGATGGCAAAAAGGTTCTGCTCGCAGCGGGTGATACATTCCGAGCTGCGGCCGTCGAGCAATTGACCATTTGGTCTGAACGCATCGGCTGCTCGATTGTCAAAGGAGATCAAGGGGCTGATCCAGCTACAGTTGCCTATAAGGCGACTGAAAAAGCTAAGAATGAAGGCTTCGATGTCTGCATTATTGACACCGCAGGTCGTTTGCAGACACAAACAAATTTGATGCAGCAACTCGACAAGATCCGTCGCGTGATCGGTAAGCAGATTGAGAATGCGCCTCATGAAGTGCTGTTAGTGCTCGACTCCACAGCAGGTCAAAATGCGATTAGTCAAGCAAAGGGTTTTTCGGCAGCAGCGGGCTGCACGGGTATCATACTGTCGAAACTGGACGGCTCTGCCAAGGGTGGTGTGGTAATCCCCATCCGACAGCAATTCAATTTGCCGGTTAAGTTCATCGGTGTTGGTGAAAAGATCGACGACATGCAGGTTTTCGATCCTGTTGCATTTACAGAAGCCCTATTTAACTTCGATAAATAATCGACGCGATTTGTTTCCGAATTAAGGATATAAGCAATGCCTAAGTTAACCGTAACCGATGTTGGAACTTTTGACGTGCCGGCTGGCAAACGCTTGGTCTTAGCGTTGCGTGAAGAAGCTGGCACTGATCAGCTGCATGCGTGTGGTGGGAAAGCGCGTTGTACCACTTGTCGCGTTCAGTTTGTTTCGGGTGAACCAGAAACGATGACAGCCGCCGAAAAGGAAGTTCTGACCGCAAAAGGTGTTACTGGGGTTAGGCTATCTTGTCAAATCTTGTGCGATCAAGACATGGAAGTGAAAGTGATCAGTCGTCTTGAAGGAAGCGGACGCAAGGACTGTGGAAGTCCAGTTGCTCCTGAATTATAGAAAGTCCAGCAGTTACTTGTGCGAGGCCAATAGAACCATGTGTCTGTTGGCATGGTCCCTTGTGTTGGTGCACCTCTCTGGAAAGAGTAACTCGCGATGGCAATCGACTTTCAGGTCCTAGGAAAACCTCAATCGGATAACGCGTTGTTGGTTCGTATCAAAACGGGCCAGTCGATTCATCGTTTGTTGTTCGACTGCGGCGAAGGATGTTTGGACGAGGTCGATTTCTCGGAGGTACGAGAGATCGATCACGTATTCTTCTCGCATCTGCACATGGATCATGTTGCTGGATTTGATCGTTATTTTCGCTGCAACTATGATCGGCCCGGTAAGCCCAATTCCTTTTGGGGGCCAAAGGGGACGGATGAGATTTTGCAGAATCGATTTCGTGGTTTTCTCTGGAATCTTCATGAGGGCATGAAGGGACATTGTCTCGTTCACACGATAGCGTCTGAGCAAATCGTTTGTCGCCGATACGAACTTGCTGAAACCTATGCGAGGCCTCATTCGCAGGAGACTCAAGCAACTTCAGACCTGTTATTGGATCACACCTCGTATCAAGTTCGCCCCTTATTTCTAAACCATGGGACAACTTCGATCGGGTACATCGTCCACGAAAAAGATCGTACCAATATCGACATCGAGCGTTTGCGAGGATTAGGTTTGCAGCCTGGTCCCTGGCTGAAGCATCTACGAGTCGACGGTGAGCCCGATTTTGAGCTGGGGCCGGAGGCGGGTGGAATGCGGTTAGGAGAACTGGCAGAAAAGGTTTTGGTCACAACTCCTGGTGATTCCGTCGCCTATTTGACCGATTTCATTGCAAACGACGAAGAAATCGACATTCTCGCAAAAAAACTGCAGGGTTGTCGACATTTGATTTGCGAATCGCAATACTTGTCCGAAGATCGTGAACTAGCGGTCAAGAACTACCATCTTACTGCTACGGAGAGCGCCAAGATCGCGGCTCGCGCTCAAGTCGATGATCTAATTCTGATCCATATTTCTACTCGCTATGCTGAGTCGCAATGGCGTGGAGCTTTGCAGGAAGCCAAAGCTATTTTCCCTAAAGCAAGGTTTGCGACACATTGGCAATGAATCGGACTTATGTCAACCGAACAACGCGAACCCACCATTCCCACGACAATTGGTCCAAAGATCTATGTCGTCGTTGAGAAGATTGCAAA
>JAFLCP010000066.1 GCA_017303505.1 Planctomycetota bacterium
GAAAATGAAGACTAAGTGAATCTGTTCCGATTTTCCATTCGACGCGGCTACCAAACCATACATCAAACCTATCTCGCCCAAGCCGCTCAGCTAGCGCCTCCTTACACGCTCGTATCATCTCCTTGTCGCCAACCGTCACGTCTTGTGCCATGTTGTGCGCGCACTCCTATCGCTATCCAATTTCCAGTGTTGAATGCAGGTATAGAGAGGGGGTTTTATCAACCTTCCCAACATTCCCCCCTGCGCTCATGAGACGGCCACGTTTCAATTTCGCAGGGCACCGAGCGATCATCGCTCAGCGGTGAGTCGAGATTCTATGATTGCTAGCATCCCTGTCAAACCACATGCTGCGATTCACTTTTGCAAATTCATTTCCACATCGCCGCAAACATCAAAATACATGGGTGCTATCCCGACTTTGGCAAAGAAAACGAATGGCCCAAAATCTTTAAAGTCGTCCACAACCATGGTGGAAAACATGTTAACAAATTTCACATACTCAGAGTGGCCTCGACGCCATTCGGCGCAAGTGTTGCGCCCTGCTTCACTTACGAGAAGCGAGGCAGAAAAAACCTCATCGCAATTCGAAAAAACCGCGATTTTCTCAGGGATTTTTGCCAAAAATCGCTCAATAGTGGGGCGATTTAGCTTGCGCTCAAAATGCTACCGCCACCAAACCAAACTTCGGTCGAGTTGTAACAATAGAAGCCACGCTGATGATAGAGCCGCGTTGCAGGCTGATTCTCCCGATCCACACTCAAAACCAATTGACCTGCCCCCATTTGATTCGCAACTGCAATCGCTGCTTCAAGTAGGACTGCTCCAAACTTCCTACCCCGCGCTGATGGGATAATTCCCATGTAGGTTAACTCCCATATAGCAGGAGCCCGTTCCCACAACAGGAGACAACCAATCGCCTCCCCCGCCACTTCTGCAAACCACCACGAATGCTTCTGGTCTCGATTCGCCAAATACCCCTCGACAGCTGCTTTGCCTGTACGAAGATCACCGAGGAGCGGACAATCCAGTGTATCGATGTAACTGTCCGTTACGACTCTCTCGAGCGTCGCTTCATCTCCAGCCCGAAACTCGCGCAAACGCAAACCTTGTGCGCTGGAACCAAGAGCATCGACAGCTTTCCCGGCTGCCCGTTTTTCGTTTTCTAAAAACAACACTAAGTGATCGAGGTGAGCTAAATACCGCAGACCAATCCCTTCCAAGACTTGCCGCTCTAGAACGGTAAACTCCGTTGCAATCGCCTGGATCAACTCCACCTGATTCTTCACATACTGGCTCAGTGTACCGCGCAGAAGTGCAACGGTTTGGTCGAGCACATCGTTGCGATCGATTCGCACAGCGCCAATCGATACAACTCCGCCTGCCATGGCAGCGGTGTAGGAGCCAGCGACCATATGGCCACTAAACGATTCACGCACCACGCCCACGACGCCTTTCGCTGAGTCGTTTTGCAAAGTGTCCAATGCGTTTTGTGTGCGCGAACTTTCATTGGCGGTGTCATGGTGGATCCAACTCACCACATCGCGCCAACGATTGCGATCACAAAACTCCGTTTTGTACATAGGCAGGGACGTCATTACGGAGGGGAAGCGGGACAAAAAACTCTTTTGCCAATTCATCAGTGTTGTAAATTCATGTTGTGAGGCACGCTCCAATATTGCAGAGCTACCATCCAATGTAGAGCGCAATTTGAAGCTAGATGAGCGGCATTAATATCAAAAGCAAACGAGGGGACGTCAATCCTAAAAGGGGGGCACTCGTTAAAGTTCTTCTCGACCCACCAAAGCAACTACCTCGATCTCAGGAAACCAGAGTGTCCTGATTTCTCTCTCCACTTGGAAAGCCGCAATCCCTACAATATTCAGCGGTATTTGATGGCTTAGTTATCCAAACCAAGCTTTGCACAGCCCCTTGTCGGCGTGAGGCTGGTCCATCGTAAAGATTTCAGGGAGCGACTTCGAACATGATGATCCGCCAACTGCCGTCCCTCATTGGCTACCCAATAGCGGTACTTTTTATGATTCTGGTGGGCACCCAGCCTGAACTTTGGGCTCAAAGTCCGCTCGAAAAATTGGAAAACAAACTTCGAAACAAGTCGCCCGACGCCGAAGTCGTCCCCCCACCTCCAGCGGAGGAAGAACTTCCCGGCCCAGACCAAAAATCAGGATCGAAAAAGCCCGCATTGCCAAAGCCCATCCCGAAGGTCGATTCCAAAGATGGGCCGAACCTCACAGACCCGGGTTCCCCTCTGAATGAAGCCGTGTACCTAGGCCTCGAAGTTCAATCGCTCGGCCCAGACGAAATCGGCGTGTTGGTCACGGAGGTCATCGACAAGTCGCCCGCTTGGAAAGCTGGCTTGATGGTGGGAGATCGCTTGCTCGGCTACAACGGCGAAGCGATCGATGGCATCGAGAACTTTGGCGAACGACTCACGGAAACTCAACCTGGTGATACCATTCGGTTTATTGTTGATCGCAATGGTCGCAACATGGCTGTCCCCGTAATTGCTCAACGCTTTGAACTGGCAGAGCGACTTGGAAATGTGCCGCGTTTGCCTGCGGAATCGATCGAAATTACTGGACCGATGATTCAGTCCGAAGAGAGTCGCGCATGGTTGGGCTGTTCTGTGGCCGACTTAAGTGAAGCCTGGCGACGACAATTCAGCATTCCCGCTTTTCGCGGTGCAGCGATCTCGGATGTGGTTGCCAATTCGCCCGCAGCTGTTGCTGGCCTTAAGCCAGGTGATGTGATTATTGAGATTGGAGGGCGTTCGATTGAAAGCGCTCGAGACCTCACACAATGGCTCAGCGAAATCCGCCCCGGCACCGCCGTAAAAGTTTCTTACTTTCGAGGCCTAATGGCCAAGGTAAGCGAAGTAACAGTGGGTGCAATCGCTGCAAACGCTGACGCCCAAGACGGTAACCTGCCGATTCAAGATATCGGTCGCCCCAATCTTGAAGGTCTACCCGTTGCCGACCAAGTCGAATATCTGCGGGCAGAGATATTCGATATGCAGCAACGGCTCTTGGAATTACAACGCGAACTCGATCGCCTTCAACGTTCTGTTGGCCCGCCGAAATGATGCGACAAGATCTGCTGTCCTTCAACACTTACGCCACCAGGCACGTTAGGCTGGTTGATCTCCAAGAAGATCTTAAATGAATTCGCTTGGTTCGCAGAGAAGACCACATTGGCTCGAGTGATTTCCATCACGCCGGTTGGGTTCGCGTTCCAAGCTACCACATAAAGCTGGCCACCCAAAATCGGTTTCTGTGTGAAGTAGTAGTACTGCGTCATCAAATAGACCAACGGCTGTGGGTCACCCGTCAGCCCTTGGAATTGAATGCGCTGCACTTTCTGAAAACGATCAAAATAATAAGTGATCGTGCCTGTCAAATCAGTCAGTGAGGTGCCAGTAACCAACGGCGCACGGTAGCCATCCAACTCTTTGGAAGCGGATACAGTTGAGACACGCGGATATCTTTGAACCACCCAATCTGGCGTTGCATCGAACCGAAAGTATTCACGAAAGTCTACCGGCGCAGCAGGAGGCATCGCTGACTGAACCATTGGCATTCCCTGCAAGCCAGTGGACGCACTTCCATTCGGAGCAGGTTGCTGCGACGACGCAGCGTTTTGCATGGAAGCATTAGCCCCAGTTCCCCAAGCAGCTTGAGAAACTTGCGGTTGCCCACCCCATTGTCCATTGGACGAATTGAGCGAACGGGGATCGCTCGGAAAACTCCAACCATCGCCACTGGCATTGGCAGTATTGGAGCTGTTTCCGTTTCCTGACTGCAAATATGATTCAAATTGTGCCAACGATCCTTTGGCTGTATTCCAAAGATCGTTTGCACTGTCGCTGGACATCGAAGAGATGTCTTGGTCGTTACGTCCTTGAGTTGATTGATGCACCATCCATGGAGTCCCGGCTGCGCTGGCCAACAGCGCAATCCACTTGAACGAGAACTTATTTTCCATGACTAACCGTTCCTGACTCCTATTTCTTGGCAAGCTGCCACTTATCGGACATCGACGCTTCCCGAGTCACTCTTTTAGAAACAATCCGCTCATCGCATATTCCCGATTTACCTTTCAACCGCGCAGATGTGCAAAACACGTTCAAGTGGCGTAATTGTCTCGGCAGATTCCGCTGGCATCTCGCTGATTCCGGGTAGGCATCCAGAACAGGTTGTGTAAGATCAGTAATGTCGAAATGAATGATCGTGCGGTGTTTTCGCGTTGTATTACCTGGACTCCATCGCGGACTATTTCGACTCGTTCGCGCTCCGATTTCATCTAACTATCCGCCTCCCACATCGAAGAACATTATGACTTTAGCCGACATCGATACCTGGGAGATTTTGACCTCCAGTTTTGGCGAACAGCTCATTCGTCAAATGGTTGGCCAATTGCCACTGGAGGATGATACGACCGAGGTTCCACAGAACTATCGTCATCGCCTGCTGAACGCTTTCTGCGAACAACAAGCGTTTTGGCGTAAACGAAGCTGGCCCCGTTTCCCGCGTGAAGCGACTTGGTTCTGGACCGATACCCTCTTGCAACAAGCGAGCGATTGGCAAACCGCTCTCTACAAAGCCTCTCTGATTCCGGATGATGCACCAATCTTTGACTTGTGTTGCGGTGCGGGTGTCGACGCCGTTGCGTTAAGTAACTCTCATTCAGTTACAGCCATCGACATTGATCCCCTAGCCTGCTACCTGACGCAAGCCAACTACGATTGGAACAAACTTGATTTCAATGCTGATGGCACAGCGCGTCCACAACGTTCCTTTGCGGTTGAATGCGGCGATGTTCTAGAACAGCTCGACGAACTGCATGCATGGGTGCACATCGATCCCGATCGGCGCCCCGATGAAAAACGCACCACTTCGACGGAATGGATGCAACCTTCTCTCGAAAGCCTTATTCCGCTGCTGCAGCAATGTCCTGGCGGTATGATCAAGCTTGCCCCAGCGACAGAAGTTCCGTTGCCTTGGTCAGAACGCTGTTGTCGCCTATGGGTCGGTGACCGCCGCCAATGCCGTCAGCAATTATTGATTTGGGGCTTACCTCAATTTCCAGCAGGCCAACTGGGAGCCGTATCACTTGATGCTGCCTGCACGAACATTCCGTTCCTCTCCCAATCGGAGCCGTTCGCAGATTCCACGGTAACACCCGACCAATTTGTTTTTGATTTTCATCCAAGCTTACGGGCCTCTGGGCTCTCGGCCGCTTTTGCCCTGTCACTTGGCATCGCTTCACTTGGAGATGTCTCTGGCTATTTAACTGGTCCAGAACCAATTGACCATTCTTTAGTCGATGCTTATGAAGTTCTGGAAGCGATCTCTTGGGATGAGAAGAAAGTTCGCAAGATGCTCCGCGACAGGAACATTGGAACACTCGTCGTCAAAAAACGTGGCTGCAAAGGACTCGATCCCAACAAGTTGCAGTTATCATTGCCCGACAAACGAGGTGAACTCTCTGGGATCTTGATCTTGGCAGAGATCAACAAAAAGCAAATGGCGCTGTTGGTAAAACCATGCAATACTGAATTAGCTTAACAATGGACTGGCTTAAAAATGGGCTGGCTTAAAAATAGTGCGGCCACAACGAATCGCTGATCCACAATCCTGCTTCGGTAAGTTTAACCCGTCCCTGGTCATACTCCATCCAACCTTCTGCGACATGACGCTCAATCTGCGTTTGCATCGCTTGTTTGAGCTCTGGAAAGTGAGCGAACTCTAACCAACTCAACTCAACCCCGCGCAATTTTCGCATGCCAAATACAAATCGTTCGCGCAGCACTTGCTCTTCGGTGAGAACCTGTTCTTCAGCAATGGGGCTCTCGCCGCGCATAAGTCGTTTAATGTAAGTGGTCGTGCTGCGATGTTTTACGCCGCGCCGCCCATCAACAAAATATGCAGCCCCCGCACCGAAAGCCCAATAACTTCCCCCATTCCAATAGGTTTCGTTGTGCAAACAGTGCTCGGAGTTGCGGGCGAAATTGGAAACTTCATAGTGATCAAAGCCAGCGTTCATCAACTGTTGCCGTGCCAGTTGATACATTTTCAATTCGAGTTCTTCGTCGACAGCTTCCAATATTCCTTTCTCGCGCATACTCCAAAAACGACTTCCCTTATCGAAGGTCAAGCCATACGTCGAGAGATGTGAGATACCCAATTCAGTTGCCGAATCTAGGTCATACTTCCAGCCCTCTAACGTTTCGTGTGGAGCACCAAAAATAAGATCTAAAGAGACTCTAGGAAACATTTCCTGGAGCACAACCAAGCTATCCCTCAATTGTTCGGGCGAATGATTGCGTTCCAAGATTTTCAATTTATCTGCTTGAAAACTCTGCCCCCCCACACTGACGCGATTCACGCCGAACGACTTCCACAGAGATGCTTTTTCGCGCGTTACATCGTTGGGATTCACCTCGATGGAAACTTCTCGAACGCCAGTGCCTGGAAACCAAGTTTGCAACAAATCAAACAGTCGTTCCGTTTGACGAGCATCCAACAAGGAAGGCGTTCCACCACCTACAAATATCGTCGACACGAGACGAGGAGCTCTCAAACTCTCCAGATCGAGTGCCAGCGCGTCCAAATAGGCGTCGATCAACTCATTGCGACCGGCGATCAAAGTGAAATTGCAATAGCCGCAATGATGATGACAAAATGGGATATGAACATAAGCGGATACTGGCTTAGAAGCTGGCGAGGAAAACAGACTTTCCTTCATAACATCACCCGCATTCCGCTCGAGTCGCTACAACCACAAATGGAGCCGGCCTTGCAACATATCGGGCAAAGACTTCTTTACCCAGCGTTCAATTTGTTTGTCCGTATATCGCGTGCTGAAATGCCCTGCGATTACCAACTCATTTTTGAACTCATTTTGTCGAGCTACAATATCATCGAGATGCGTGTGCCCATGTTTGTGAATCTTCTCTTTGCGATGCCCCGGCGCCACAAAGGTCATTTCCATGATTAATACTTGGGTTTGATAAAAGTCGGGATTCAAATCCAAACCGGCAGGCGCTGTATCGCCCGTGTACCCAATCAATGGAATTCGCACTTCGCGTGTGATCTCGATCCCTTGATTCTTAAGATCGCGTATTTCGTTGCCAGCCAAATTGAGATACTCGGGCTTCAACTTTTTGCGCCGCTCCCACACGATGTAACCCAATGATGGAATCGTATGCTTGGTTTCCAATGCGGTTACAACCAATTCACGAGTCAGCTCAACTTCTTGGCCCGGCTCAACACCAACCAACTCCACCGGCAACCGGCCACGATCTAAACGGCTGAAAATCTTCAGCATATGCTGAATGGGCTCAACAGATGCCGCTGGTACATACACCGTTGGCGGCTCCATTTTCATCATGCGTCGGCGCGATACATAAACCGCCAGAGCGGCCACATGGTCCATGTGTGTATGACTGAGCATGAAACAGGGAGTGTTCATGAAGTCCCAAGGTTGCGCACCGAAATCGAACCCCAGCTTGAGCTCGCAGATTCGCCAATACGTTTGAACGGCAGCTCGTGAATAACCCTCAATGGTCCAAGGGCCATGTTTCAATTGACGAAAAGGTGCGTTATCCATTTAGGGCTCTAGCGATTCATAATCTTCAAACATTCGCGTGTACTGCTGACCCCTCAAGGGACATGTCGCGGCTCATGGGCGTTTGCTCATAACTAGGAAAATGACAGATTCCCCCCATTTTGCAACCCTAAATACCCGTTCGATCCACTGAGGCACAACGAATCTAACCGTATAAGCCCCCAAATCACTGCGGCATGCGTAAAAATCAGCGTGGGGCATAGGGTAGATTGGACCGTTTGACCATATCGGCCACCACCGAATCGACCTCGGCCACATCGATTTCCTCGGTAAACCTATCACCTTTACCGAGCCACAAAGCGCCGAGCTCGCCATCTTGTTTGGCTTCTAAACCATAGTGCCGCGTGAGCTCCAACGTTGCCAGGAACATACCGACCAAGGCGCTCTTGTGCATGCCAGGTTGGAAATACTCGGTCAATTCGCGACGCCCACCCTGCTTGATATCTTGGTGGATTCGTTTCATGTAAACGTGAATTGGAGTTTCATCGTAGATGACACTCGTTTGAGGCGCGGGCTGCTTCTCTCGCAAAATTCTTCCAAAGGCGCTCACCAAATCCCAAATCTCAACATCGGCAATCGGTTGCTCGCTGATATCCTGCTTGCGAACAGGTAAGTCATTCGACATTCGCCCATATCGCAATTGGCACTTCTGACTTTGCTCATCCAGAATGCTGGTCGCTTCTCGAATTTTCTTGTAAGCCAACAAGCGTTGCACCAACTGGTCGGCGGGATCATCCACCTTCGGCTCCGATTCGGCTGTCGCTGTTGGCTGGCCCGTCTCGGTCTTGGGCATTACTTGCTTCGATTTAATTTCGAGCAAAATGCTAGCAATCTCAACAAAGTCGGCGATGTCGTCCAGCTGCAATGTCCCGATCGCATCAAGAAATGAGAAAAACTGCTCGGTAACGTGGGCTAGAGTAAGCGATGAGATATCGAGCTCTTCGCGCCGAACCAGATAGAGGAGCAGATCGAGTGGTCCGCAGTAGGAATCGAGTTCTACTTGGAAAATTCCACTCATTCGAACTCCTCCACACCCATCCGATGACTGCGGAACCTGATAAACTGGGCAAGAATCCATCCACGCTAGCTGCATAGAATAGCGTAAAGCGGACTCTAAATCAGCCCCAATTCGCTTGCATCTGCCGTTGGTGGGATGACATAATGCGCGGGTCTTGAAAACGAAATCAGGGAAGAGAATTTAGGCGAGAACGGACCTATGGCCGCGAAGGAAGGGATTTTTGACGAAGAGATTTTCGAGGACTTTGGTCCCGATTGCTATCTCCCGTTCCCGCGCCATCAAGTGCAGCGTTTCGACGCTTCCATACCACAGCGACGACGTCCCACGAGAATCGTATCCACTCGATGGCCATCGATTTCAGCACCAATCATCATTGACACCCTCCCCTCCTCTCCCGAACCGGATGAGGACGACAATGAAAACGATTTGGTGATAGCGGAGCTTCGGACAGGCGTGAAAAAAAACGTACCGCGCGTCCCTGGCGTTTACGGGATGCTCGACTTGCGTGGCCGGCTCATTTATGTGGGGAAAAGCAAATCGCTTCGGGGGAGATTGCTGAGTTATTTCTTGCCGCACAACGAAGAGGAAAAAGCGGGCCGCATTGTGCAATCCACGCAGTCGATTGTGTGGGAACCGCAACCTTCGGAATTTGCCGCTTTATTGCGCGAGCAATATTTGATTCGTCATTTTCAACCTCGCTTTAATGTTCAGGGGATGCCCAAACGTCAACGCCCCGTCTTTTTGTGCTTGGGCAAACCACCAGCGGAAATGTTGTACGTATCCCATCTCCCAGATTCACGTGCCTTGGCCTGCCAAGGGCCGCTCATGGGCTCTGGACGCGTTCGCAGAGCCGTAGAGGTCCTAAACCGAATCTTTGGTTTACGCGACTGCAGCAACCAAACCACATTTTCTTTTACCGATCAATTGTCGCTTTTCGATCTGTCGCCACGTCCAGGTTGCTTACGCTTAGAATTACAAACCTGTTTGGGCCCCTGTGCAGGAGCCTGCAATCGGGCGGGTTACGAAAAACATGTGCATCAAGCGAGGGCTTTTTTGCAAGGCGAAAACGATTTACCGCTTCGCGTCCTCGAACAACAAATGAAGTTGGCTGCCGAACGTCAACACTTCGAGCAAGCAGTCCGATTGCGCGACGATCTAAAGCACGTGCAATGGCTTGCACGTAAGCTAGAACATTTTGCGGAAGCCCGTCAGAAATTCTCTTTTGTGTACCCGGTCAAAGGGATTGATGGTCGCGATTGTTGGTATATCGTTCGGCATGGAGAATTATGCGCAGTGCTGTCGGCACCGCGCACTAAAACCGAACTCAAGAAGGCGACTCGCATCGTGCACGATTGGTTATCGGAAAAACCGCAAGTTGGTAAATCGATTCCCTCACGTCCTGAAACGGTGGCTCTCATATCAGGCTGGTTCCGTTCCAACCGAACGGAACTCAAACAAGTATTTGCCCCCGACTCGCTTACAACTTCGCCGGCGTAACTTCGAACGCACCTTCTTTGGCCACCGAGTTCTCTTTGCCCTTGGACTTCTCATTGGAACTTGGACCAGCATCGCTAAGTGCCTTCAACACGGTTGATTCCAACAGTGAATCGCGCAGCACAATTGGCTCGGAGTTCGGTGGATAGATCGCTAACACCGGAATGGAAGCACTGCGAAGTTCGGCGAGCTTGTTTTTGATTTCATCGGAAGGATCTGTCCAGTCGGCCAACAATGGCACCACTTTATTTTCCTTGATCAACAAAGCCACATTTTCGGTTTCAATCGCAGTTGCCAGGTTCAACTTACATGTTAAGCACCAATCGGCTGTGAAATCGATCATCACGGTCTTACCTTCGGATCGCAACTGAGCCAATTTCGCTTCAGTAAATGGCTGCCAAGGGATTCGCTTATCGATTGGGCCGAGATAGGTAAAGCAGAAATAGGAAAACACTGCGATGAGTGTCAAAGAGATGCCCCAGACTTGTACCTTTTTCATTGATTCAGCCCATGAAGGAACTTTGCCAATCAACCAGCATGCAAACCAGACAACCATCAACAGTGCCAAGGTTGCAATTCGATAATCGCGATTCACGGTCGAGACCATAAACACGACGGTAAACAACAGCGGAAACGCCATCACCTCTTTCAAGGTATTCATCCACTCGCCAGGCTTAGGCAACCAGAAAAGAAGCCGTGGATTGATGGCCAACACAATGTAAGGAAACGCGAGACCAATACCGATGGCAGTAAACAAACTCAAAACAACCCACCATGGCTGACCAATACAAGCTCCGAATACGACTCCCAATCCAGGCCCACTGCAAGGAGTTGCCAGAAGCGTAGTAAAGAAGCCTTTGAAGAAGGCCCCTACGGCACCTTCTTGCTGCATCAACTCGCCAGACTTCTTTGTTTGAGCAAACCCAGGAATTGGGATTTCCCACACACCGAGGAAGCTGAGGGCCATTGCAAACACGATAACCGTAATGGTGACTTTGAACTCGGTTAATGTAAATTGTTCGCCCCAATTAAACTGAGCCGACGCCAGGTTAGCACCAATGGTGATAGCCGCTAATGCCCACAACACGGACATAATCCCGACAATGAACCAGAGATCCAATACCTCGATTCGGTGCACATCCTGCTTACCCTTGGTCGCAAATCCCATGATCTTCAGACCGATCACGGGGAGCACGCAGGGCATGAAGTTCAAAATAAAGCCACCTGCCAAGGCGAAGCCAACGTACGTTAACCAACTCACCAAGCTCAATGGAGCTGCAGTCACAATTTCAGTTTTGCCTTGATCTGCTTTGTCGGCTGGCGTTTTGTCGGCTGGCGAACCAATTACTGCAGCCGATTTGAACCATTCCAAGCGTTGTTCATGACCAGCAACTTCCTTGAATTTTACTTTTGCCAAAGCGAGCTTCGCAGCGGCACCACCGCCGTTGTTGCTACCGATGACCAACTCACCACTGAAAGAAAATCCTAACGGTTGATCGCAACTCTTGTCATCGCAGGCTTGGTATCCAACCATCCCCTTGATAATGCGTTTTCCTTCGACGGCATTGCCGGGAACTTCGAACGGTATGGTCCATTTGACTTCGCCTTTATGAAACGAGACTGGAGGTGTGTTAGGTACTAACACTTCCGTCACGGCTTCTGGCGTTGCAGTTGGTTTGGAAACTTTCAAATCACCCTTCTGATCCAGTACCAACAGGGTTCTGAAATTTGTTTCCACACTTTCTAAGTCCACTGCGTAGAGATGATAAGCATCATCGGGAGTTCCCGTGATAACAATTTCACCTTTACCTCCCGGAGGCAAAGTAGCTGGCTTGAGTTCTACCGTCCACGAAACATGGCTGCTCTTATCACGAAATGGCCCTTCCTCAGCGGCAGCAGCCGCCTTGATGTAACCCACAAATTTAGCTGCGACTTCTTCATCGCTGATCGGCTTGCACGAACCACCTTCGATGCAGGTTTGACCGTTGATCAGAACGACGAGCGGAGTGCTATTCGGATCGATACCCTCGGCCAATTCAATCGGTGCGGTCCAAGTGACTTTTTCAAAATGTTCTTCAATAGGAATGCCCTTGAAGACATCAGATGTAGCCACCTTCGGCGGCTTATCGCTTTGGAAAGGGCCCGTGATTTTGAATTGATTACCTTTTGCTTCAATCTCAGTCTTGAGCGGCCCCCCTTCGGGTTGAGTGACGGAATAGATATACCAAGGATCGGACATCGTGGCAGTCACTTTCAGCACACCATTGCGCTGCCCTTCGTTCACTTCGATGCTCGCGGAAAACTCAACAGGCTCCCCCGATGCATCGCCACCGAAGCCTAAGTTGCCAAAGTCACCAAACTCTTGTGCCCGAACGCTTGCACTCAATCCGGATACAAGCAGCATTAGCAGTCCGCTGAGATGAACTGCTCGAGTCAGCATGAATTGACCGATTGCCATTTTCCCTAATCTCCTTCGACCTTTGCGATCCGCTCGCATCTCTGGAGTCCCGCAAATGCTTGAGGACTATTGCTTGAGGACTGTGTTTGGTATGTTTTCAATGGTTTTGGCGATGCCGTAGCGGCCGACAATTTTGGTTGACCGCAGCACCTTTATCGTACTAAAAAGTTCAAGCTATCGCATGCCGCAATTCGGCGGCGATGGCCTGGGCGCCCGCAGCTAATTCGGCGAGCCTTTGTTTAACAAAAGTTTCCTTACCTGGGAATTGTAGTTCGTCGACTGCCAGCCAGCGAATCCACTGCACACCCGACAACAAAACGGAACTTCTGTACAGAGGTCCCAAGATGGCAATCTCATTCTCACTCAACCCAACCTCCCGCTGATACTCAGTCAACCCAATCTGCCAATCCCCATTGGGGCCAGATTTGGTAAGCGATCCCAGCATCCGGACCAGATCGGTGGTCACAGTATCGATTCGGATCGCTCCGTAGTCGATCAAGCCGGAACAATGATCCCCTTGAAACAACACATGATCGTGCCAAATGTCTCGCATGACATATTGGCAAGGGAAGGTATATTTGGACCAATACGTCAGTTCTGACAAAAAGGTTGGCTTTAGGAAATCGATTTGTTGCAATATTTGAAACGCAGCTTGGGCCCATTCCGCGTGGGAAAAACGCTGCAGTGCTTGTCGCAAGTCGTCAACAGCTCGTTCGGTAAGCCCCTGTAAACGCCATACTCGATCCATAATGGCTGGAGCCAATTGCAATCCGATTGCATTTACATCGCCATGTGGAGCCAGATCTTTCCAGGCGGCATGCAATTGCCCCAAGGCACGACACGCAGATTTCAAGCGTTCAGGGCTTGGATGGGTCCAGTAGTCTGCCTTTCCTTGCAGCCAAAATGAAAGTTCCCAGAAGACACCGTCCGCTTCGATGAAGGTCTCTCCGAATCGCGGTTCAACAGCGATAGGTCGCCCCATTCTTGGCCGAATCAACGCGGGGACCGTGTCGAGACCTTTGTTCAACGCGTGGAACATGCAGCGATGTATTTCGGTCAGCTTGGAAACCGAAGGATGCGGTTTGGGCCATTGCCGCAAACAATATTCTCGATCGTTGCCCCTGACTTGCCACACTCGAGCACCGCTGAGTCCCCCGTCGCCTCCGAGCTGTCGATATCGATCTGCCCCAATGGGAAAAAGGAATTCACTAACGACTTTGGCAGGGAACTCGTCCCTACTGTACGATATAGAGAGCCACGAATTGGATGAGGCTTCTGAGTTAAACATCGTTAGGCATTCACATTTTTATGTTGATCATAGGCACAATGGATTGGACTTCGAACGTAGGAAATGCGTTTGCAATTTGCCCAAATTGTGGGATTCAACAGGTCTTTGATCAGAAAAGCTCGCGACCGTTCTTAACCATCTACTTCATACCATGCGTCCCGCTCGGACGCACCCTCGATTATCTGCAATGTACCGTTTGCAATGGTACCTTTGGAATGGAACTTCTGCAGTTATCGACGCACGTCAGTCAGCCGATGCAATCCATTGTACCATTTGAAGAAGACCTCCTACGAGCCATGGCGACGATCATGTTGGAAGATGGGGGGATTGAAGAAGTTGAAATCGCCGCTGCACAATTCGCCTATCAACGACTCATCGGCAAAGAACTGACTCGTGATGAATTAGGGGAAGTATGTGATCATGTCGAGCGAATGAAACAAACTACAACCAACTTCCTCCGGCAGGCGGAGGATCGATGGGATGACGATCACCGGCGCATGTTGGTCCAAGCGATGTTCTGGACGGCTTCCGCATCGGGGGAGATCTCTCAAGAGCGATCTGCAGCACTCACCGCTTTAGGCCGAATCTTGAGTATCTCTGAAGATCGATTTCGGGAAATCGTCGCGATGACCCTCGACTGGCACAACGATCCCCATCATCGATTAGCTTGACGTCAGGTTGCCCGGCTTGGCATCAACCATTCCACGAAACGCCGTCCCATTTTTCCATGCGTTCGACCAAGGTCACGGCATCTTCGGCAAAGGTTTGAAGCAAGACTTCACCTTTCTCACGAGTTGCCAAATGAGGCCAACCTATGTGCCCCATATCCGATCGATCTTTGGTGATCCAGCCGCGAGCCGCTGGATCAAAACTTCGTCCCGGTTCTATCGGCTTAAGATTTTTGTAGTCGCCCACCAATGTCGCATCGATCGCTAACATCATGCTTGTTTCCCATTCGCAGGCGTGCCCCATTTCACGCTGATAAATCGATGGTTCTTTCAACCATGGCTGGCTACCCAAATTCCAATACGTTGATAGAAGCAATAACAAGTCGTGACGTTGACGATATTTTTGCCTCAACTCGAATACAACTTGTTTTCCAGGCACATCGTTGCCTCCATGGCCATTGAGAAACAGTAGACGTTTAAAGCCGGCGGAAATCAAATTATCAGCCAGCGAGTGGAGAGCATCCAAATAGCAGCGTGGCGCGGCTGACAGCGTAGCGCCAAAATCTAAATGATGATCCGAGTTCCCCAGCCATTGCACCGGAGTGAACAATGCCCGTTGACCCAATAGAAGATTCATTCGCCGCACAATTTCAGTGGTCAGAAACGTGTCGGTGCCACACGGCATGTGATGCCCATGTTGCTCCACCGCCGCAATGGGAATCACGATAGGTAAGTCCCGTGAGAGTGATGCAATCTGAGGCCATGTCATGTTAATGAACTGCATTGGATACGCCTTTAGGCAACGAGGGGAGGGAGAATGAAGGTGATTCGGCAGGAGGGGTGAACAGAGATTTTACCACTATGGCTTTTGTGGCCAATACACTCGGCCCGGCGTTTTGGTGCGAGTTTTATACAACACGCCACCTCCCGTAATGTAGAGAGTGCGGAGGTCGTCTCCACCAAACGCACAATTGGTCACCTCATCGGTTGGTACATTTTGAAATGCGAGCAGCTTGCCGTCGAAATCGAAAACATACACGCCACCCTTGAGAGCCGCGTCGGGCTCATGAGGTGGTTTGGTTACGTTGGTTCCACCTGCCACAAATAGGCGTCCTGCCTGATCTTGCTTAATTCCGTCTGGCCCGCGACCATTCCCCCAATCAAACAAAACTCTGCCACTCTTCGGTTTCACATTTCCCTGACTATCCAACTCGAATCGCCATAACTTACGAGCTCCTCCGAGTCGGTCATTCGCATTATCGGCCACAAAAAGATATCGATCATCGGGTGATAGCGCAACGCCGTTAGCTCGTTCTACTTCTCTGCCCAACACTCGCTCCACCGAACCATCAAGATTAATACGATATACACCTTCGATCGTGTTGCCGTCGGCATCGCGCAATTGCATATCATCGCGCGGGCCATATCGTGGATCTGAAAAGTAGATCCTCCCTTGGCGGTCGAGGCACAAATCATTCGGTTGATTGTATTTCTTCCCGTTGAAAGAATCGGTTAATACTTCTAGCTTGCCGTCGCGCGATAAGCGTGTGACTCGTCGCAAAACGGGCTCGCAACAAACCAAACGGCCCTCTCGATCGAAGAGCAATCCGTTCGTTCCTGCTTTCTCGCGATAAACCGATGCAATACCGTCGATCGACAAGCGACAGATGCCCCCATTTCCGCTCGTCAAAATGCCCAGCTCTGGATCCCAAGCTGGACCTTCTCCACCTTCACCCTGGCTCGAAACCACTTGCAATGGAGTTGCAGAGTCGAAAACATCGGAATCTTGCGCGTACGTCTCTAACGTGAACACGCAAGTGCACACAAAACCAAACAGCGATAATCGCAACATAAAGTTGATCCGCAGGGTGAGAGGAGGGTAGGTTACGGTGGGTTAGCGCTGGCTAAAATTCTCGCCTCAAATCGAGGGTATAGGGGAATTCTGGATTGGGTCGGGGCAATTTGCAAATCACATCGCCTGGCGTGTGTCCAAATTGTGAGAATCTCGCCACACGGCGTGATTCAGCTTCCATCGCATTGATTGGGAAAGTGGCATAGTTGCGGCCGCCAGGATGAGCGACGTAATACGTACAGCCCCCCAACGAACGCGACGAGAACTTATCGACCAAATCGAGGACCAGTGGAGTATGGACTGGCACGGTGGGATGGAGGCAGTTCGGGGGCTGCCAAGCGCGATACCGAACGCCACCGACATATTGTCCGGGCCGATCCGTTGGATGAAGAGGAACCACATAGCCATTGCACGTCAAGTGATATCGATGAGGTTCGAAGCCTTCCATCAGCACTTGCAAACGTTCAACAGATGAATCGACGTAGCGGACCGTTCCAGCCGCAACTCCTTCTTCGCCTAAAACATACCAAGGTTCAATCGCTTGACGTAGTTCGATACGGACGCCTGAATGAAACACTTCGCCCATCTTGGGCATGCGAAATTCGAAATGAGGCGTAAACCAATGCGCGTCCCATTCCCAGCCATCTCGTTGCAACTCACCAATCACATTCTCGAAGTCGCGCCAAATAAAATAGGGCAACATAAATCGATCGTGCAATTCAGTCCGCCAGCGTGCTAATGGCTCTTTGTAAGGATGTCGCCAAAAGTGGGCAACCAAATTGCGCACCAACAGCTGCATCGTTAAACTCATTTGTGGATGCGGCGGCATTTCAAAAGCCCGCAGTTCCAATAATCCTAAACGCCCACTCGAACTGTCCGGCGAATACAATTTATCGATGCAGAATTCAGCTCGATGTGTATTGCCAGTAACATCAACGAGAAGATTGCGCAGCAAACGATCGATAAGCCAGGGTGGACAATAATTACCGGGCTCAGGAATCAACTCTAAAGCGGTTTGTAATTCATAAATCGCATCTGCTCGACCTTCATCAGCGCGTGGCGCTTGGCTGGTTGGCCCGATAAATCGATTGCTAAACAAATACGACAGCGAAGGATGATTGATCCAAAACGCCAGAAAACTTTTCAGCACATCGGGACGGCGCAAAAATGGGCTCTCGCTGGGGCGGGCGCCTCCGAGCACGATATGATTCCCACCACCGGTACCGGTGTGCCTTCCATCGAGATCAAACTTTTCGGTACCGAGCCGTGTTTGACGTGCTTCTTCGTAAAGCCCTTCGGTGATATCGACCATTTCATCCCAGCTCTTAGCCGGCTGGACATTGACTTCGATCACTCCAGGATCCGGCGTGACCATCACCTTTTGCGTTCGCCAATCGTTGGGAGGCAGATATCCTTCCAAGATCACCGGTGTTCCCAATTCGGCTGCGGTTTCTTCAATCGCGGCCAGAAGTTCAACATAATCTTCAAGACGTTCCACAGGGGGCATAAAGACATACAATCGCCCTTCTCGTGGTTCGATGCACATCGCCGTGCGAACAACATCCGCCGGAGTCTCACGTCGCTTTCGGGCCAGCAACTCTTCATCATCATCGTGCGCATTGAGATTCGCTGCAAACGAAGGTGGATCAAGCGGTTTGACTGGCTTCTGAACTTTGGGGGCTGGCCGAGGAAGTGGATCTTTCGGAGCCGTTGGATCGTCAGGTGCCCACAGCGGCGGTACACCAGCAGGCAAAGCGGGGAGCGATTCCAACGGTAATCGCAAGCCGATCGGCGAATCCCCCGGCAACAACATTAACTTCTCAGACCGAACGGGCCAATGCCCACTCTTCCAAACCCAACGTGCTTGTTGCCATTGTCGGTGCAAAGGCAACACAATTCCCACCGGTTCGCTCAAGCCACGCGTAAAAACACGTGCCAAACGACTCCGCTCTTCAGGGTCCTTGATCTTAGGATCTTTCGGATCAACGTTGATAGGTAAACGTTGTTCTTTCCACAGGTAATAGTGAATATCTTCGTAAGCTGGCATCAACCAAGTGGGATCGACGCCGAGCTTTTCTGCCAAGAGCCTCGTGAATCGCCGCGCGTGATGATAATTGAAACCATAGTCGCGTCCTTCATCGGCGATCAGCTCATCGTTGTGCCAAAGCGGATATCCATCCGTGCGCCAGATGCAGGCCATCGCCCACCGCGGCAATGATTCGCCGGGATACCATTTCCCTTGCCCATAATGCAACATGCCTCCTTTTCCGAAGCGGTGTCTCAGGCGTTTGATCAACGCAGCTGACAAGCGCCGTTTATTGGGCCCGACTGCAGCCGAATTCCATTCCGCCCCTTCCATGTCGTCAATAGAAACAAAAGTCGGTTCGCCGCCCATCGTCAAGCGCACATCATCTTCTTGCAAGCGTCGATCGACAGCCTGACCGAGTTCGTCGATCTTCTTCCACTGCGCAGGCGTGAAAGGTTTTGTCGTGCGAGGATCTTCATGAATTCGCATCACCTTCATCGAGAAATCGAATTCACATTCCGCTTTCTCAACCAATCCAGTAATCGGAGCGGCACTTAATGGATCGGGGGTGCACGCTACAGGCAAATGCCCTTCACCGCATAACAATCCACTGGTTGGATCAAGCCCAACCCAACCGGCACCAGGCAAGTAGACCTCGGCCCACGCATGCAGATCGGTAAAATCACTTTCGGGGCCACTCGGACCATCCAGCGCTTTTTGATCCGCCGTCAATTGAATGAGATAGCCTGAAGCAAAACGGGCGGCGAGTCCCAAATGCCGAGCGATCGTCACCAAGAGCCATGCCGAATCGCGACATGAGCCTGTGCGTTTCTCCAAAGTTTCTTCGGGCGTTTGAACACCTGGTTCCAAACGGATCGTGTACTTGATGTCTTGTTGCAAGCGTTGGTTCAAAGCGACCAACGCATTGATCGTTTTTTCTTTGCGACGCGGAACTACAGCCAGCCATTCCGCCAACTTCGGTGTGAGTCGATCAACAGCCAAAAATGGCGCTAACTCTTTCATCAACCATGGTTCGTATGCAAACGGAAATTCGTCCGCATACTCTTCCAAGAAAAAATCGAACGGATTGATCACCGTGAGGTCGGCAACCAAATCAACTCGGACCATAAACTTCTGTGTCGGCTTCGGGAACACAAGGCGCGCGATAAAATTCCCTTGCGGGTCTTGTTGCCAATTGCAGAAATGGTCCGCCGGCTCGACTCGCATCGAATAGCTCAACACCGGCGTGCGGCAATGGGGAGCAGGCCTTAAACGAACAATTTGCGGAGATAGGCGGACAGGACGATCGTAATTGTAAGTCGTCTCATGATGCAGCGCAACGCGAATGGCCATCGTTAAAAGATCTTCCTCTAGGTATCGTTTTCGATTGCCCCAAACCGCCATTTGGAGACAATCAGCCTGATGCAAAGAAATCGTTGTATCAGGTTGCCTAGACGAAGAAAAGCGGCTGAACCTAAGATGGCCTCTCTTGACTGCTGAAGAAGCAAATTTGCCGAAAATGCACCTTAGCGTGCGATTTGGAAATCGAAGTCAGTAAACTCCGTGTGGCTGCTCAAAGCCACTTGAAAGCGACTTGGATTTTTGCCATCGGGAAGCAAAATCAGGCGGCCACGATCATCGACCATCCAGACCACCCCATTGGCATCCCAACGAAAAGTGCGGAGATGCACGGGCGTTTCAAGAATTTGCTTGTACTCTTTGGTCTTAGAAATATCGTAGATCGTACTTTTTTCTCCCACAGTACCGATTAACACTCGATTCTTGCACAAATCAAAGGCCCCATTCCACGTCCCACTCAAACGCGACTTTTGAATCTGATGAACCAACTCGGCTTTGCGTTTTCCCTCATTCCAACGCCAAATAGCTCCCGCAAATGGATCATCCACTTTGGGCTCTTTGGCGATTTCACTCCACCAAACTTGTTCCTCTTCGTCGCTTCGAACCTGCTTCACTAAGTTGGGTGAAATGTAAAAAGCGGTTTCGCCCACGCGGGAACGATGGATTAATACCGAGTCCTCTCCACTACATAGGAAAAATTCATCGCTGGTAAGAAACTCAATGCTCCCGATACGCGAGGTATGGGTTTTGTGATTGAAATTACTGCGACTGAATGATCGTTCGAGCTCATCGTTTGCATACGACAAAACTCGCCCAGGTGCCTCGATTCCTTCCGAAATAAACATACCTGGAAACTCGCCCTCAACTGGGCGACTTTGGAGAGACCAAACCAAGATTATCAGCAAGGACAGGCGGACTTTGTGCATCGAATGAACCTCCTTAAATTAGGCTCATAACAACTCCCAACGATCTATCCCCCCAAGCGGAAACAAAAAGCGAGACTTTCCATTCATGTAAACCGTAGGTCACGAAATGCCACGGACAACTTTTTTCGGTCAACTTTTTGCCGAGAATTCACGAAAAAACCCCCTTAGTGACCTAAGGGGGCTACTCAAAAGTAATATCACAAATCGAACCAAGAATTACTTCTTGGCCGACTTCAAAGCGGCTTGAGCGGCAGCCAAACGTGCGATGGGCACACGGAATGGCGAGCAACTTACATAGTTCAAACCGATCGTATGGCAGAAGCCAACCGAAGCTGGATCACCACCGTGCTCACCGCAAATACCGATCTTCAGATCTTCGCGGGTCGAGCGACCTTTGTCCACACCGATCTTCATCAACTGACCAACACCGGTGGTGTCAATCGACGCAAATGGGTTGGCCTTGATGATTTCCAACTCTTGATAATGTGGCAAGAACGAGCCCGAGTCATCGCGGCTCATGCCCAACGCAGTCTGCGTCAAGTCATTGGTACCGAACGAGAAGAACTCAGCCGTTTCAGCGATTTCATCGGCAGTCAAAGCACCGCGAGGTACTTCGATCATCGTGCCAACGGTGTAAGCGAACTTCTTGCCGGTTTCCTTCATCACTTCCTTCGCAACGCGATGAATGATCTCGACTTGTAGATCGAGTTCCTTCTTGAAGCCCACAAGTGGAACCATGATTTCTGGTTTCACCTTGATGCCAGCCTTGAGAACAGCAGCAGCGGCTTGGAAGATCGCGCGAGCTTGCATCTCAGAGATTTCTGGACGGCAAATACCCAAGCGGCAACCACGGAAACCGAGCATTGGATTGAACTCATGGAGTTCTTCAACCAAGCGTTGAACTTCCTTGACAGTGATTCCAAGTTGCTGAGCAACTTCTTCTTGCCCCTTCTTGTTGTCGTGCTGTGGCAAGAACTCGTGCAATGGTGGATCCAACAAGCGAATGCAAGCGGGAAGACCATTCAATGCCTTGAAGATACCTTCAAAGTCCTTTTGTTGGTAAGGCAGCAATTGAGCCAAAGCGGCTTTGCGATCCGCATCGTTCTCAGCCAAGATCATCTTGCGAACAGCGATGATACGATCGCCTTCGAAGAACATGTGCTCGGTTCGGCACAAACCGATACCTTCCGCACCAAACGCAATGGCGTTTTCAACTTGGTCTGGTTGGTCCGCGTTGGTTCGAATTCCGAGGGTACGGAATTTGTCAGCCAACTTCATGATGTGGTTGTAGTATTGATAAACCTTGCTGTCGGCAGGCTTCAGGGTCTTGGAAACCAAGACTTGCTTCAGCTCGCTGTCAGCAGTATCGATCAAACCATGGAACACTTCACCGGTGGAACCATTGATGCTGATGAAGTCACCTTCTTTCAAAGTGACCGAACCGCACTTCAGCGTACCCTTGTGATAATCGATTTCGATATCACCAGCACCTGCAACGCAAACCTTACCCATCTGACGAGCCACCAAAGCTGCGTGGCTGGAAACACCACCGCGGCAGGTGAGAATACCGTCAGAAGCGATCATACCGCGCAAGTCTTCTGGGCTGGTTTCGATACGAGCCAAGATAACGCTCTTCTTCATGGCAGCGAATTCTTCGGCCTTAGCAGCCGTAAACGCCACATGACCCGAAGCGGCACCAGGGCCTGCAGCCAAACCAACAGCCATCAAGCGGCCATCTTTCTTGGCTTGTTCGTAAGCCTTGGTATCGAAGATCGGTTGCAACAATTGGTTCAAAGCTTCTGGGTCACCCGAACGAACTGCATGTTCTGGGGTCATTAGCTTTTCTTTAACCATGTCATGAGCAATCTTCACGTAAGCCAACGCGGTGCGTTTGCCGTTACGTGTTTGCAACATGTACAACTTCTTCTTCTCGATGGTGAATTCGAAGTCTTGTACGTCGCCGAAGTTCTTTTCCAAAGTCTTGCGAACGTCGACGAGCTCTTTGTAAGCTGGGCCGATGATCTTGTCCTTGGCCATTTCAGCGATCTTCAATGGTGTGCGAACACCGGCAACCACGTCTTCACCTTGAGCGTTGACGAGGTATTCGCCATAGAAAACGTTTTCGCCGTTGGCAGGGTCACGAGTAAAGGCTACACCCGTTGCACAATCGTCGCCCATGTTGCCGAAGACCATGCTTTGAACGTTAACTGCAGTTCCCCACTCATCAGGAATACGATACTTCTGACGATAAAGAATGGCGCGTTCGTTCATCCACGAACCGAACACTGCGGATACTGCACCTTCCAATTGCTTCATCGGGTCGGTTGGGAAGGTTTTGCCAGTTCGCTCTTTGATCAATTTCTTGTAACGAGCTACCAACTCTTGCAGATGTTCTTCGGTCAAATCGGTGTCTTCTTTAACACCCACTTCTTCCTTCAAACCATGCATAACTTCTTCGAATGGTTCGTGTTCGTTTTCATGTCGCTTCTGAACACCCATCACCACGTCGCCATACATCTGCAAGAAGCGGCGATAGGAGTCCCATGCAAAGCGACCATTCGAAGTTGCCTTCTTAAGACCTTCGGTGGTGTCGTCGTTGAGACCCAAGTTCAAAATGGTATCCATCATACCGGGCATCGAATCGCGAGCACCCGAACGAACTGAAACCAACAATGGGTTCTTAGGATCACCAAACTTCTTGCCGGTCTCTTTTTCTAACCAAGCAACAGCCTTCTTCATGTCCACATCCAAACCTTCTGGATGCTTCTTGCCGTTCTTGTAGTAATGAACGCAGCATTCGGTGGTGATTGTGAAACCTGGAGGAACAGGCAAACCAATCTTGGTCATCTGGGCCAAGTTAGCACCTTTACCACCCAGCAACGCCTTCATATCTCCGGCGCCATCAGTCTTTGACTTGCCGAAGTAGTAAATCATCTTGTTCGCCTTGGCCATAACCGTTTTCACAACCTCCGAGGAAAGGAATAAGGGAGCGTCTGCGCAACTCCCTAAAAAATCAATGTTTTGCGGACCAAAATAGCTCGTGGAGTGTAATAATCACTACAGATTACGTCAATCGGGTGGACCCCCTGACCGACAAGACTTCCACACCTTTTCCCCACCAAGTAACTCCTGCGACTCGCCCAAACGACAGAATTGGAACCGTTACTGCAACTGCCAAACTCCCGCAAGGTAGCCAACATCGCTACACTACCCCAAACCTTCATCAAAACTAGAACAGTTGCTTCCCATCGGCCCCACAGCTGCAAACCACCATGCCGCACAAAGAAACCACGGATACCACCGGCATCCTTTTTGTTGGCCATGGCACCCGAAATCGCATCGGACAGAAGCAATTTCTCGACCTAGCCCAAGCCGTGAGCGGAAAACTCCCTCACCTAAGGCTGGAACCAGCTTTCCTGGAACTAGCCGAACCTTCCATCGAAGACGCTGTGGCAGCCCTTGCGACCCAAACCGAGCAGATACTCACCGTTCCACTCCTCCTTTTTTCCGCTGGACATGCCAAAGAGGACATTCCATCCGCAGTGGCTCAAGCCTGCGAGAAACACTCACTCCGCTGCGTCGGACAAACCGAACCGTTGCAGCACCTCCCTCCCCTGCTCCAACTCGCCTCCCATCGCTATCGGCAATCGCTGACAGCGACCGACCTACAGATCCCCATAGAACGTCGAGCCCTCTTGATGTTGGGGCGAGGTAGCAGCGACCTGCAAGCGACAAGAGCCATGCGATCCCTCACTTTGTTGCGACGCAATACCGACCCCGTCAGGTATGCGGGCACCGCCTTTTTTGCCGTCGCCAAACCCAACCCGAAACAGTTGTTTGAGTACCTGACTCAAAAAAGAGATGAAGAACTGATCGTCGTTCAGCCTCATCTGCTTTTCGACGGAATGCTATGGCAAGAAGCGGCAGAGATGGTACAAGTTTACCAAGGCCAAACACCCCAGCGAACGTGGCGAATCACACCTCCCTTAGGTGCCGATTTGGCTCTTGCCGAAGCGATTTCTGAAATCATCATCACTCGACTCCAAACACTCCACTCCCTTTCATGATTGAGCGTCAGAATAAAACCGTTCGAGTGATCAAGGTCGGAGGAAGCCTTCTCACATGGCCGAAACTTAGAGATCAATTGCCCGCTTGGCTCGAAACACTTCCGCCTGGAATGAACCTCCTGATTTTTGGAGGGGGCGAATGCGTGGAAGCGATGCGTGAACTCGACGCATTCTGGTCACTCGATCCAACCGCAATGCATTGGCGGTGCGTGAGACTTCTAAATGCCACGTTCGAAATCGCCCAAGAGCTCTGGCCTGCGTGGAGCGCATTTCCATTCGTCGAAGATTCCGTCGTTGCCTTGCGAGAGCAAATTGCCAACGACCGAAACATGTCACATCCGATCATTGTACAACCCAGCGCAATATACACTCGATCGGTTGACACCTTACCACATAACTGGGCCACAACGACCGATTCCATTGCCGCCTATCTCGCTAATGTTCTTCCAGCATCTGAACTTTACCTGCTCAAGTCGACGTCGCCGCAGCTAGGCCTAACGTTGAGCGACGCAGCCGCCTTGGGTTTTGTCGATGCTGCTTTTCCATCGGTTGCTAGTTCTCACTATCACATACGCTCTGTAGATCTGACAGATCCGGACTGGCCAACGACCGAGTTCCAAGCAATCGAGCAGTAATCGCTTATTACGAATTTTCTTTTGCACTAAAACCACCCAGATTAACAGGCTCATTTGAAGCCACGCCGCGTCGCTTCACTCACCATCTGCAATCCGGACTAGCCACCGCGACTCAATTTCTTTATCTTGTCCAAGCATGCTTTATGGCCCGTCGTGCATTACGACTGGTTGTGAGCAACTCGCTCTTGGACCAACAAGAGCCAAGGACAGACAAGTGCTTTAGGGAGGAAGCCAAGCGATGCGATCAATTGCGATTATCAATCAAAAAGGTGGAGTGGGCAAAACAACCACAGCGGTCAACTTGGCTGCAGCGTTAGCGAACTCGGGCCAAAAAGTTTGTATCATCGATCTTGATCCACAAGCTCACGCCTCGCTTCATTTGGGCATTTCCGTCCCCGCTCCCGAGAAGTCGGTTTACGATATCCTGTGCGGCGATTGCTACTTGCAAGACGTTCGCAAAATGGCAGACACCAATCTTTATGTTGTTCCGGCCAATATCGATTTGGCTGCAGCCGAAATGGAGCTGGCTGGTGAAGTAGGACGTGAAGTTATCCTGCGCGACAAGCTTGAAGTCGACGATGAAAAATTCGACTATCTCATTCTCGATTGCCCACCCTCACTCGGTGTGCTGACGTTAAATGCCTTGACCGCAGTGCAAGAAGTATTCCTGCCGCTGCAACCTCATTTTCTGGCGTTGCATGGCTTGAGCAAACTTTTGCGCACGATTGAAATCGTATCGAAACGCCTCAACCCAACCTTGCATCTATCAGGTGTGGTGTTGTGCATGTATGAGTCGGCAACACGTTTGGCTGCCGAAGTGAGTCGCGACGTGGAGGAGTTTCTTTATCAAGAAGCCGCCTCGTCCAAAGTTTGGTCGACCGCTCAGTTCTTCCAGACTCGCATTCGACGTAATATTCGCTTAGCGGAAGCTCCAAGTTTTGGCCAATCGATTTTTCAATATGCTCCGTCATCGAATGGTGCCGATGATTATCGCAACCTCGCTTTAGAAGTACTCGCCCAAGCAACCGGCGAACTGAAGGCTAAAACAAAAAGCGAAGCCACTGTCTAGCGAACTGGCACTTTTACGCATTGCGGCTGAGCGGATCAACTTGACAACTATTCGGGAAATTCTTCTGGAATAGGTTCGTCATCTTCGGGATCAGGAACGCGTGGTAAAGCCCGCGTTTCTGTAAACCATCCGTTAAGATCCGCCATGCGACAGCGCTCGCAACAGAAAGGTAACGCGCGACTCTCAGGCTGGACATCGAACCGCTTTGTGCAAGCTGGACAGACTAAAGTCATGGGCTGGCTCATTCCAACATTTTCCACGTTCGTTTTGATCCATCCAATAATCGCTACTTGGGTTGGCTAGGCGAAATCCATTGATCCGCACTACTCCCCAACTTTGTATACCATTTGGAACCTAAGCAACAGAGGCCCCAAATGCCTGCGATGACCGCTCCCCACAAAACATCGCTTGGGTAATGGGCCCCCACGTAAACACGCTGATAACAAGCGGCCAATGCCAACGCCAGGAATAACCACCGAGCTTTGGGGAACACGTAAGCAAGGCCAATCGCAAACCCCACTGCCGTAGCGGAATGCCCAGAAGGAAACGATCGCAGGCTGGCATCCCAAAAAGATCCGCTCGCCATTTCTTGAAACGCGGTCGAATTCTCCGCGACCGACAATGCCTCACGGGCATATGGACGCACTCGCGTAAAGAGACTCTTCAGCAAATTCGCCGTCACACCAGCGCCAGCAGCCAGAATCAAAATCTGTAACAACTTTCCTTTCGGTATGCCGCACAGCATCAGCGCCAATAAAATCACGATAACGCCAGAACCATGCGCGAAGGCTTCGCTAAGCAAAACCGCCTTCTCCAAATCACCCGACAATTCTCTTCCGCGAATTGCCTCCGAGAGCATGGGATCGTAACGAAACGCGATCCCCCCCAAGCCTGCGCCCAAAAGCACAAACAACAGCGATACGACCAAGGCAAACCGACGCGAGCGAGTCGGAGAATACTCAAAAGAACTCAACTTGCTTGCCTATAGAAATAGGCCTCCATGCACAATCATCAATGGGCACCATAAAACCTCATACGGCCGTATTCTAGGCAATTTCCTCCAATTCTGCCTACTCCACTACAAGGACGCTCCCTTTTTCAATGGCTCCGCTGCAGTATGGCAACCTCCTTTGATCCACTTTGGCTCCAGGGGTAGAATTTCATTCGTATTTGCACGACAATCCCCTCTAAACGACAATGGTTGTATTGTGAATCCACTGAAACACCGCTTGTTCAAGCCCCAACGCAGGAGTTAGATATCGCATGGGATCCGTGATTGAATCCGTCAAAGTGATCAACAGCACTGTTCGAACATTGCTGGTTTTGATCATGCTCGGAATCATCGGTGGTGGAAGCTATTGGGGATACATGAAGATCTCCGAAGAACAACGCAAAACAGAAATGGTGGAGCGGGAACTTGTTGGTCTGCAAGATAAACTGGGCCAAACCTCGAAAGCGTTGCAGAATGCCAACGCCGAAAACGAAGTCTTAAAACTAGATGTGGAAGCTAAACGAAAGGAGATTGAAAAACTCCTAACACGGCTGCAACTCTTGAAAGTTGATACTCGCTTGGCGCGATTAGACGTACTCTCTGTCGTACCAGGCGCCGAAGGCCAACCACCCACATCCAAAGTTCGCTTTACTGAATTATCACCGACCGGCGAAGCTCTCTCCGCAGGTAAAGAGTTCGAATTCAACAGCGACTTGATTTATGTTGATAACTGGATTGTTCAGTTCGATGACAAGTTTGTCGAAGCTGCCGATATCGATAAA
Organism: Planctomycetota bacterium; assembly: GCA_017303505.1. GTDB lineage: Bacteria > Planctomycetota > Planctomycetia > Pirellulales > Pirellulaceae > JAFLCP01. Next base: position 28,278 of record JAFLCP010000066.1, read on the forward strand.
GGCACCTCGCTCTGTTTGTTTCGTCGAATCTTTAGCGATGAACAAAAGCCCAATGACGGATTCTCGCTCGATGAAATCGGCATGAGACCCCAAGCCTATTCGCGGGGTGGTGAACTCTCTGATTTCGAAAAAGAAATCTGGTCTAAGTTCTGGGACTTCGCCAATGACAAGACGAAAGCAGAAGCAATGGGGATTCGCGCCGCCAACGGTGAAGCGGTCTCGATCAAGATTCGCCCCAACATGTCCTATCAGTTACAACTTCGCGCTTCAGGTGGGCTCTCTATCGAACCGATCCCACCTAAACCCTAAGTCGTGAGCGGCAATTCGCTTTGATGGAATTGTTCGTAAAGTTGGCTGATACTTTCTACATCAAACACGACTCGGCGCGATAAATAAAATCGCATCCGTGCTCTGCGTATGACTCCCTTCTCCATGAAGTGGGAGAAGTATCGTAACTGCAAGACGTCTTCGGATATGGCAGGATTTTCATCGCGCATGGTTTGAGCAGCATCCAATGGGTGCACCATGGCCGCCACACTCAGGGCGGTGTAACGATCATCTCGACTGCTTGCCAGCCAAATCGAATCGCCACCGGGAGACGAACTTAAACTCTGCGTCGTCCAAAAACCGTTCGGTACGATGCTCGCCAATTCCATCGAAGGCGACGAATCGAGCAGGTCAGTTTGTACACTCAACCACACTTCCAGCCCCAGCAAATTTTCAGTGCTGTCTGGCAAGATGCGAAAATAGGTTTGGAAACTAAATTGGTCATTGGCCGTCTGAGCAAACTCGCAAATCAAATCGTTTTGTCGAACATAGGCATCACTCGCCTGACGAGGACTACCGTCGGTAGGCTCGATGAGGCTCAGCACGATTCGGCGATCTGGGGCCTCTTCATGCGTCAACGAGAGGCCGAGTTCCGGGTGCGCCGTGCAATAATGGGCTCGCCATTTGGTATGAATCAATGAAGCTTCACTTCCATTGAGATGCCACATCACCTAGAACTCCGACATTGTAAAAAGGGGCTGCCTCGATTGATGACAAATGGGGGAATGCAGCAGCCAATAATCTAAGTATGATATGCGAGAGCGGGACGAGATGTCGACCGGTCTTCGCGAGCAATCATTCAAGCAATTCCATTTCTTAGCAGGATCCGAACATTGTCTGGCAATCAAATTCGCCCAACCGCTGTCGAAGCGGCCCGTTTAGGTGGCCAAGTTTTGATGTCCTACCGGGATGCATTTAAGGCTACGCTCAAGGCCCGAAAAGATTTGGTTACCGACGCCGATATCGCATCGCAACGCGCGATTGCCAACCTTTTGACCGCTCGCTTTCCCGATTCCATTTTTGTCGGCGAAGAAGAAGGCTTCAACACGGTTCGCCCCGAACCTGGCCAACTTTGCTGGATTGTTGATCCGCTCGATGGAACCGCCAATTATGTTCACCGCCTACAAAATTTCTCCGTTTCGATCGGAGCCGCCATCGATGGCAAACTTTTAGCCGGTGCAGTGTTCGACCCAACTACCAACGAAATGTATGAAGCAGCCCTCGGCGAGGGAGCTTGGCTCAACGGCGAACGAATTCACCAAAGTGGTTGCATCGATATCGAATCCGCCATGATCGCATGTAGTTTTGCTTCGAGTGTAACTCGAGATGCCCCCGAGATTCGACAATTTGTGGAAGTCCTAGTACGCAGCCAAACGGTACGTCGTCTTGGTTCTGCCGCACTCAACTTGTGTTATGTGGGTGCAGGCCGCTTGGATGCCTATTGGGCTCTAGCAGTCAAACCCTGGGATGTCGCTGCCGGCGTGCTTATTGCATTGGAAGCTGGAGCATCTATCACCAATGCCAATGGTCAACCTTTCGATCTCTGGAATCCTAACTTGGCGATTTCTTCCACCCAAGATCTCCATCGACAACTGATGGAGTGTTTGACGCTGGCAGCACAAGACTAAGATTTAGGAAGGAACGCCTAGCCCCGACCTGCGAGCAACTCGAAGTTCGACTTCCGAAGGCCAGTCATCTTTCGGCCCTTGCGGAATGAGCTCGCGATAAGAACAACTCCAATTCCACCAATCCCATTCAGGGAAATAAACATCCCCTTTCGCATGTGCCAGCACTCGAGTTACCAGCACTTCATCGCAATGCGGCAACAATAACGCGTAAATCTCAGCACCACCTACGACATAAACATGAGACTCATGGGAAGCGAGCTCTAACACGCCATTCCAATCAGAAGCGGTTTGAACGCCATCCAATTTCAAACCAGCTTGCCGTGACATCACAATCGTTTTTCGTCCTGGCAGCGGTTTGCCAATTGATTCAAACGTCTTACGGCCCATGACGAGCGTATGCCCCATCGTCGTTCGCTTGAATCGCTGCAAATCGGACGAAAGTTTCCATGGCAACCCATTCCCATCGCCGATCAGACCATTGCGATCCATCGCTACAATCGCCGTTACACGTGGTGCCATCGTGTTGCATTTCTCCAAACTTGCAATCGAAAAACTAGACCGATACGGCAACCGGTTCGCCGATGTGCCATTGGCTCAAATTATCAGGACTGCGATGCACCTCACGATACAGCGTATCTCGTTCAACCGGCACACGCCCCGTCTCAGCTATCAAGCGTTTGATTTGCTCCACGGTTAACATCTGTGGTGTGGTGGCGCCAGCATCATGATAGATCAATTCATGCCGTACAGTTCCATCAATATCATCAGCCCCATAACTCAATGCGACTTGAGCAGTCTCGATGCCCAGCATAATCCAATACGCTTTGATGTGCGGCACGTTGTCCAAGAACAAACGAGCGACTGCCATCGTGCGCAAATCCATCAACGCCGTCGGCTTAGGAATATGCGAGAGCTTGGTGTTATCGGGATGAAAAGCGAGTGGAATGAATGTCTGAAATCCACCTGTCTCATCCTGCAGTTCACGCAATCGAGACAGATGGTCGATGCGATGATAGGCGTTTTCGATCGAACCGTACAACATGGTACAGTTGCTCTTGATTCCTATCTGATGAGCGGTTCGATGCACTTCAACCCATTTATGCGAGTTGGCTTTGTGCTCGCACAGTTGTGACCGAACTTCCGAATGAAAAATTTCTGCTCCACCACCTGGCAAACTTCCCAAACCTGCATCCCGCAAGTCGGAAAGAATATCGCGAAGTGATTTCTTAGTTAGGAACTCAAACCAGTTAATTTCAACTGCAGTCCAACCTTTCAAATGCAATTGAGGATAAGCCTGATGCAAGGTGCTAAGAATTCCTCGATACCAGTCATAACCTAACTGATGATGCAATCCACCGACGATATGCATTTCGGTGCAGCCATTTTCGATCGCTTCTTTGCCGCGCTGCAAAATTTGCTCTTCGGACATGACATACCCTTTCGGGTCGCGGAGGTCCGAGCGAAAGGCGCAAAAGCGGCAACGATACACGCAAACGTTGGTCGGATTAAGGTGCGTATTGATGTTGTAATACGCCACGCTTCCATGCATCCGCTCTCGCATCCAATTCGCTAAGGCCCCAACATCTTGAAGGGGAACGTTGGGGTCATACAGGAACAACCCATCGTCAAAAGTTAGGCGTTCGCCCGCTTCTACTTTTTTGCGAATGTCGCGAAGACGGTCTTGGACCTTAAGATCGCTCATATCAACTCTCGTAGTAATGCAACTTGCTCGGTCGCCAATATCGATACTTTAGAACCGCATCAATTCCGGCATGTTAACGGCAGTGGTAGCTCCACAAATGGTTCCCCAACCGACTCCTAGCCGGTGACGCCAACCGGGTCGAAATATTCTGGTTCTCGTCCTGCGGCCCACTTGATATTGCAACCGATGCTCGGCTTTTGTTTTTCGGCCACCGGTTTACCGTTCAGAACCGCATCTAAGGCCGCTCTCAGGTCGGCTCCCGTCAATGGCAGGCCATTCTTGGGGCGACTATCATCCAGTTGCCCTCTGTACACCAAACGATGAGCGGCATCAAACAAAAAGAAGTCCGGGGTACAAGCGGCTCGATAGGCTTGAGCCACTTCTTGTTTTCCATCAAACAGGTAGGGGAAGGTATAGCCTTGAGCTTGAGCTTCGGCTGTCATCTTTTCAGGCCCATCATCAGGATGCGACGAGACATCGTTAGAGCTGATACCGACGATACCAACTCCTTTGGCTTGGTACTCGACAGCAATGCGAGCGATCTCGCTAGCCACGTGTTTAACGTAAGGACAATGGTTGCACAAAAAGATCACCAACATCGGTTTTCCAGCGAAGTCGGCGTTGCTCACAACCTTGCCATTCGCCGCTTTTTGTGTATCAGAGAGCGCGAAGGAAGGTGCTTTTGTTCCCAAGGCCAACATTGTGCTTGCGGTTCTTACCATAGCTCATCCCTCAATTAATCCAAACTCTCTTGCGAAAACTAAGTCCCGAGCTTAATCCCAATCTCGATCGTCAGTAATCGACGAGGATCAGCAACTAGCTGACCGGGAGCCTATCAAATATTGCCATCGCCGGCGCTGCGACTTTAGGTCACTGGGATTTTTAGGTCGCTGCTTTTTTGGGACACTGCGATTTTACGGGTCAGGGAGCGTTTTGCCCACCGGCAAGACGGGGAAAAAGCCGGTAAGCATTTTCCGTGGTGATTTCCCCCATCTTTTCTGGAGAAACAAGTCGCGTTTGTGCCAAGACGTCCAGCGTGTGGCAGACCCGAGCCGGTTCATTGGGTCGCAGGGATCGTTGCGGCTCGGGCGAAAGATAGGGGGAATCGGTTTCCACCAACAGACGGTCGACCGGAACTTTGCTGGCCACCTCGCGCAATGCGGTTTGTTTTTTGTAAGTCAACTGCCCTGCAAAACTGATATACATTCCCAAATCAAGACAGGCACGGCACACTTCCCATGTCGAAACGAAAGAGTGCATTACTCCTTTGACATTGTAACGAGGCAATATCGTCGACAGAAACGCGACCATTTCTGCATCGCAGTCGCGAGAATGCACTACGATGGGCAAAGAGGTCTTGTGGGCCAATGCGATATGCCGCTCGAAATAATCGGTCTGCGTTTCCCAAGGGCAATCTTGCCAATACCGATCCAAGCCTGTTTCGCCAATAGCAGCCACAACAGGCAACTCTGCTAACTTCTCGATCTTTGCCCAATCATCCGCTTCGGCTAGATGCCCATAGTTTGGATGAATACCGACAGCAGCTCGCATGTGAGGAAAACGTTTTACTAACTCAACACATTCCTCGCTTGAAGCCCGAGTTGTCCCGACGTTTAGAATCGCTTCAACCCCCACTCCCTGTGCTCGCGCAACAACTTGGTCGACCGTTTCCGAAAACTGTTCATCGCACAAATGCGCGTGCGTATCGACCAATCGCATCAATAAAACCTAGCGCGAAAAGAAAAAGCGAGTGAGGTGATAAAAAACAGGAGCGGCGAAGCACAAGGTATCGATTCGATCCAATACACCTGCGTGCCCCAAGACCAAGCTTCCATAGTCGGTTACACCGCGGTCGCGTTTGATGGCGCTCATCGTCATTGCGCCCAAGAAACCCATCACCGCCACCACCATAGAAAGAATTGCGGCTTCCCAAATTTCGAATGGCGTAACCCAATACAGACAAAGGCCAGCCAAGCCGGTTGCTAAGACACCGCCAAACAACCCTTCCCAGGTTCGACTCGTCGAGACGTCTTTGGCGATGACCGTTTTGCCGATCAATTGCCCACTGACCCAAAAGAAAACTTCTGAAAGCTGACAGATCAACACAAAGAAGAACAACAAACCCGCATTGCTTCCCAGCCACCGATCACCACGACTGCTGTAAAGTTTCAAATCCAACAAAGCGGGCGCGTGACTTAACGCATAGACACAGATAAGAAGGCCAAGTTGAATCTGAGCCGAGCGTTCCAAGAACTTCTTGGGATCGCCCGCAATGGCGATACGCGCGGGGACAAACAATGAGGCATACACAGGAATCATGATGCTATAGATTCCGTAGAAATCGATGGGCCGCCCATCATGTCGATAAACGGTTGTCCCGCCCAAACCAATCAAGACGTACTGCAGGGGAGTAAAGATCACCAACGCCCAAAACAAAGCGCGATGATCACCTCGCCGTGTCGGCGTCATGGTGATGAATTCCCGCAACGCCCAAAAAGAAACCAAACCGAATAGGACTACGGTTCCGACACGATGCAACAATAAACCGAAGACGAGAATGGCGCACATCAACCACCAAGCGCGGACCCGTAAGTCGAAGCGGCGGATCATGGCGGGATTGATATTGGCAGGGGGCTTTTGCTGGAGCCACTGACTCACGGCGGTCGCAATGGCCAAGGTCGCTAACACTACCCCCAGCAAAATATTGGTGGGCAAATTCAGCCAAACGGCTTGGACCACCTCCGAGACCTCATTGGAGATCTGGGGAAGTGGGCTGGGAAACCCGCTCCCTTCCGGCTTTTCCGTAGGGGGTTGACTAGCAACTTGCCCTAACAACCGAAAGAAATGATCCATGAAATGGCTATCCGTTTGGGTAGAAAATCCTAAAGCGCTGCTTGGTTAAAATTGGGCCGCGCGGCCAACGAAGCACTGTGCAGCTAAGATTGAAACAGATCGGGTCGATTTGATCAACTATCCTTCAATTTACGAACCGTTTCGCGAGCCCTTTTCAGAAAGTCGGCTTTGGACTCCCCTTTTTCCAAATAGATAGGACTCCCCATGGTTATACAACTGAGCAGGGGAACCGGCAGGACCTCACCGCGCGGCAGAACGCGGTTTAGGTTGTCCATGTAGACAGGAATCAATTCAAGATCCGGGCGTTTCTTGGCCAAATAATAAAGACCACTTTTGAATTCGCCCATTTCGCCATCGCTGTTTCTGCCCCCCTCCGGGAACACAATCAAGGAATAGATATCGCCGATTTCGCGCAACATCATATCCACGGGGCTCTGATGCACTTTGATGTCATGGCGGTCGATTAGCATCGCATTGAAGGAACTGGCCAAATAACGCCGCCACGCTGTCTTGCCCCAATAGTCTTTAGCAGCCACTGGCCGGGTCAAAACTCGAAGTTCACGAGGTAACGCGGACCACAAAACGACCGCATCCAAGTGACTGGTATGGTTCGCAAAATAAACCCGCTGGCAAGTATCCGGAGCGCAATTCATCCAACGCACGGTGAACCCGCTGAGCAGCTTCGCCAAAACGGCGATAGTGGCCCCAACAATTCGACGGTCGGACGATAGAACGGCCGGCTTGGGGCGATCTGAAGAATTGTTTACTGGAAACACTGCCGCCATGAAAATCGTTCTCGACTCAAAAAAATCGCGTCACATTCGAAATACTAAGGGAACAGACCCCGTCCGCCTAGCCTCATCACGCAAATCCCCTCTGCGGAGAATCGCTTTTCTCTCAAAATTCCCTCAAATTGCCCGCAAACTCGACCTATTCGGAGAATTCGCGTCGTACAGGCCCAAATGACATACGGGTACCGAGCGGAAATTGCCCCCGGGGATAAACGTCGACACCCACTTTTTCCCCAACGTAGCACGTCGCCCCCGCATCCTTTAGAATCGAGTTGCAGCCCCGCTCCTTTTCTCCCACATCCGCCCCCGTCCCAACCAGCAACTAATGACATATCCACCTACCCACGTCGTTCGTAGTCTCCTATTGCTGTTTGCCAGCTTCGCCCTTTTTTCATTTAGCGCACTGGACTCACAACAGGTCTCAGCGGATGAACCCGCTCAACCGAACTTCATCGTCATCCTCAGCGACGATATGGGCTTCAGCGATTTGGGATGCTACGGTGGCGAAATCCACACACCCCATCTCGATTCCCTGGCGAGTGGCGGACTGCGTTACACCAACTTCTACAACACAGCTCGATGTTGTCCGACGCGGGCTAGCCTTCTAACGGGTCTCTATCCACATCAAGCGGGCATCGGGCACATGATGGATGATGCGAAGTTGCCTGGTTACCAAGGCGACCTCAACACCCAATGTCGAACCATGGCAGAAGTTTTGAAACAGACCGGATATCGCAACTATGCGTTGGGTAAATGGCACATCACACGTCACGCGGGTGCAGCAGCGCCGAAGCACAATTGGCCATTGCAACGCGGCTTCGATCGCTATTATGGCACCATTCACGGCGCAGGTAGTTTCTGGGATCCATCATCGTTGGTACGTGACAACACCATGATCTCCCCCTATGCCGACCCCGAGTATGCTCCGCAAACCTATTACTACACCGACGCGATCACCGATCATGCCATTCGGTTTCTCAACGAACATCAGTCCCAATCTCCTAATCAGCCCTTTTTTATGTATGTCGCGTTCACGGCAGCTCATTGGCCCATGCATGCCTTGCCAGAAGACATTGCCAAATACGATGGAAAGTACGATGTGGGGTATCAAGCGATTCGCGAAGCTCGCTATCGCAAAGCCATTGCGGAAGGACTCATCTCTGCCAACGAGCCCTTACCTCCCGCCGTTGGAAATTGGGACAATGTCAAGAACAAGGAATGGGAAGCGGCTTGTATGGAAGTCTACGCCGCCATGATCGACCGCATGGATCAAGGCATCGGACGATTGGTTCAACAACTCAAATCGAATCAACAATTTGACAACACCGTCATCTTGTTCATGCAAGACAATGGCGGGTGCGCGGAAGCGATGGGCCGAACTGGCAACAAACAGCATCCCAACATCCCTCGCCCAGCGGCTCCTACTTTTCCCGCCATGAAGCCCACCGATTTTGCCGCCGCAGGGAGCGTTCCCGCGCAGACACGCGACGGCTATCCCGTTCGAATGGGAACTCAAGCGATGCCTGGACCAGCCGATACCTATGTTGGTTATGGCGAAGCCTGGGCCAATGTTTCGAATACTCCCTTACGCGAATACAAACATTGGGTTCACGAAGGTGGCATCAGCACTCCTCTAATCGTTCATTGGCCCAAAGGAATCCAAGCGAGAGGTGAATTACGCAATCGGCCCGGCCATCTTGTGGATATCGCCGCCACGCTTTACGACTTGGCCCAAGCCCCCTACCCTGCTGACGCAACTCCTCTAGAAGGCTTCAGCCTTCGCTCCTCCTTCGAAACCAATAACCTCGATAGAGCACCTATCTATTGGGAGCACGAAGGCAACCGAGCTGTTCGCGCAGGAAAATGGAAGCTCGTCGCCAAACACAATGATGATTGGGAGCTCTACGACCTTTCTGTCGACCGTTGCGAAAGAAACAATCTTGCCGCTGAACATCCTGAAAAGCTCGTAGAATTGATCGACTTGTATCACGCCTACGAACGCCGCGCTCTCGTCGCACCTTGGCCCCTAAAATGATCGGCAAAGATCTTTCGTTAGGCTTTGGTAAAGATGCTGTTCGCCGTGGTGCCCGAGCTATCGGAAAACCCTTCGACTTCAATTTCCATGGAATGCAAAATACTCAAGAACATATTCGACATCCGCGTATCTTCTTTCCGCCAATACGTTCCATGCTTCAATCCCATGTTCGCTCCACCAGCGATCAAGGTTGGTAGATTCTTAGGCCAATGCGTCGTGCTGGCTCCACTACCAAAAAGAACGATGGAATTATCCAAAAGCGTACCGTCGTGATCGCGATACTCGGTGAGTCGCTTCAAGAAATAAGCAGTTTGCTCCATCAAAAAGCGATCGTATTTGGCAAATTGCAATTGCCCATCTTTGTCGCCGGCATGAGACAAATTGTGATGTGTTCTCTCTAAACCGAGTTTGAGCGGGAAGGTATCACTAATCCCCATTCCATCTTCGCGATTGAGCATGAATGCCACAGAGCGAGTGATGTCGGCATCAAACGCCAGCGCGATCAAATCGAACATGTTGCGATAATACTCGGCCGGTTCACCTTCATTGGTCGCGTCCAAATTGAGATGAGCATAATCCTGCTTCTTCAAAGGAACGTCGATCCACTTTTCCGCCGCAATCAGTCGCGATTCAATTTCGCTCAATGACGCCAGATATTGATCCATCCGCTCGCGATCGCTTTGCCCCAATGTTTTGTTGAAGTCATTCGCGCTTTCGAGAACCGCATCCACCAACTTCATACGCGACCGAATGCGATCCCGTTCCGCTTTCAATCCTGAAACATCGACGCGGAACAGGCGATCGAAAACCCGGCGCGGATTGTTTTCCGCTGGAATAGGTCGACCTTGCAAATCGTAAGAAATGGTCCCCGTGCGCGATAGAAAACCAACACCTGCGTCAATCGATAGAACCAAAGATGGCTGGCGACAATGCTGCTTCGTATGCAAAGCGACAACTTGATCCAGGGCAACGGAGTTATATGTGCCCGGTTTGGGGTTATGTAACGGGGCCCCCGTTAACCACATATCCGAACATAAATGCGGATCGGCTTTGGTGCCGTTCTCGTGAAACAATCCCCCCAGAAAACTGATTTGATCTTGAAAAGGAGCGAGAGGCTCAGTGGATTTACCTAAGACAAACCGTCCATCTTTCTCCGCCGTTGGAAAGAAACTCCAGTCATCGATTCCATGCTCTGGTTTCGGCAAGGCCATACCGTTTGCGGTGTACAACGCGCAAAATCGTTTCGGGCGCTGGGCGACCACATCCGACCCCATCGCTTCCAATACGGGAAGCGCTAGAGCGGTGCCCGCTAGCCCCTTCAATACGGCTCGTCGATTTAGTGCTTTCATCCTATCTGACTCCTCGTTTTCGAACCGATACCGATGGTGGCGATTCCCATTGCCTACCGAAAATCACGCGCAACGCAAACTTACTTGCTTTTATCGCTCATCACTTCAATAAAAACGCATCGCTGGAAATGACACACTTCACAACATCTTGCAAACGATAACCGTCCTTTTTCAGTCCACTCAATCGCTGCTTCAAATCGAGCTCATCTTTATAAGATAATGACCTACCGTTGGCATAGATAGAGAGATGTTTGGCAACGCTAAAAGCCAGCTGCTCTTGTTTTTCGCTCAGCAAATATTCACGAAAGGCCAGAAAACCATCGATTTGTTTACCACTGGCGAGAACCGTCGTTGAATCAACTTTCTCTGAGCGGTGAAGTCCACCAGCATCAAACTCCTCAAAGGGCAAGCCCCAAGGATCAATTCCTTGATGGCATTTCGCACAACCGACCACATCTCGATGCTTTTCTAAACGCTGACGGAGTGTCAATTGAGTAAGATCTTCGAGAGCTGGAACATTCGGTGGTGGATCACCGGGTGGTTCAGCGATAATCTTGCGAGCCAACCAAGCACCCCGCTTCACCGGATTGGGTTCGCGACCGTCCGATAAGCCTGCATGTACCGCAGCAAAACTCAATAAACCGCCTAATTCATCGCGTTGATGAACCACTGGCGTGAACTGAAGTCCTGTCTCAACTTTGTCGCCGAGCCCGTAATACGCAGCCAACACGTCATTGACGATCACTTCGTTCGAAGAAAACAGCTCATCCAAGTTGGCATTGCCACGAACCTTCGCCAACCAAAACTCAATAGGTTCTTTCCGCAATTCACTCTTTACTGTTCGCGTTAGCTTGGGAAACTTCTTTGCGTCCGTATTCACCACATCAAACTTATCCAAACTTAACCATTGGGAGACAAAGCTTTCTGCTCCCAA
>JAFLCP010000067.1 GCA_017303505.1 Planctomycetota bacterium
TGGCCATCTCGGCGCCTTCAAGCTCCCCCATAATATTATGGATCGCGCGACCCGCCGAATGATCCAATGGTTTGGAAAAAACGCTCGACCAGAACATGGCGACTTGTTGTTTCTTCCCGATGCCTATTGGGGAAAAAACAGCGTTTGGCAAGCAGCCGCTAAAGCGCGTGCTCGAGGCGCGAAAGTCGCAATTGTGGTTTACGATCTTATCCCGTTAACACATAAAGAATTTGTGGGAGAACGACGCCACGAGAACTTCAAAAAGTACCTGCAAGCCGTCGTACAACACGCTGACTTAATACTTGCTATTTCTGATACCGTACGAACCCAAGTCGAAGAGTTGCTGCCCGAATATGGCCGTAACTTATCCCATACCATCACCTGTCGATCGTTTACATTAGGTGCTGAGTTTCGCGATGACGATGGCCCGGTTCGCCCAGAAGTGCAAACCCTATTTAGTCACAACTTGGAACACAATCCGTTCCTGATGGTTGCCACATTTGACCCTCGCAAAAACCATGAGTTTTTGCTCAACGCTTTCGATCAACTTTGGGTCCAAGGAAGCGCTGAAAAGCTCTGTTTTATCGGCCGCGTTGGCAGCCTATGCGAACCACTTATGGCCCGCATCGATGCCCACCCTGAAAAGAACAAAAAGCTCTTTGTCTACCACGACATCAGCGATAGCGAATTGCAACATTGTTACCGTCACGCCAAGGGAGTTGTCTTCCCTTCCGTGGTCGAAGGATTTGGGCTCCCCATCGTCGAGTCTTTGCGACATGGTCGACGGACCATGGTTAGCGATACGCCCATTCATCGCGAAGTGGGTGGCCAGCTCTGCGAATATTTCTCGCTCGACTCTACCGATCAATTGATCCAACAACTTCGAGCAACGCCTGACTGCGATCGCTTCAAACTGGACATACCAAACGTTCCATTAGCGATGCCCACTTGGCAACAGTCAGCTTGCCAAGTCTTAAACCATTGTGTCAATCTGTTCGAAACTCCTCAAAACCGCTCTCTGTTCCCTCGCGAAACAAAGCGGCGGGCAGCGTAATCGAAAAAGTACCCCAGGAGTAATGCACGATGAGTTCGGTTGCGGTGGTGACAGGAGTGGCGGGGCAAGATGGCCAATACTTGGCTGAGTTGCTTTTGAGCCGAGGCTATCAAGTCCATGGCGTTGTCCGCCCCGGCCCACAATCGACCGAAACCAACCTGCGTCTTCGCCTAACTCCCGCACTTGCGAATCAACTTCATTCGCTGCCGTTGTCAGCTCGCGAGCACGAAACACGGCGGTTTCATTTGCATGCCATCGATCTCCTCGACCAAGACTCACTTCAGAGCTTTCTAGAACAATACCAGCCCACCGAATATTATCACTTAGCCGCGATGAGCTGTGTTCCCAAGAGCTGGGACTTTCCAATTCAATGCGCGGAAATCAACAGTCAAGCAACGCTATATGCTTTAGAAGCAATCCGCGTTATGAATCCTGAAATTCGCTTTTGCCAAGCGGGCAGCAGCGAAATGTTCGGCCGGCCTATCAGTTCTCCTCAGAGCGAACTGACTCCCTTCCGCCCTCGCAATCCGTATGCGAGCTCGAAGGTGATGGCGCATCATTTGACGGCCAACTATCGCGAGCACCATCGTCTCTTTGCGTGCAACGCAATCCTCTTCAATCACGAGTCACCACGACGCGGCCTAGAATTCGTCAGTCGAAAAATCACCTATGCGGTTGCTCGAATTAAACATGGGCAACAACAAGAACTTCGCATGGGGAACCTCGAAGCTGTACGCGACTGGGGTTTTGCCGGTGATTATGTCGAAGCAATGTGGCGCATGCTTCAACAGGATAAAGCGGACGATTTTGTGATCGGTACGGGCGTACCACATCGCGTCGCCGACATCATTCAAATCGCTTTTGATCGGGCCGGGCTCGATTGGGAAAAATATGTTGTCATCGACCCTGCTTTTTGCCGTCCCGAACATGGCTGTAAGCTGGTGGCCGATCCGACCAAAGCGAACAAATTACTTGACTGGCGACCTCAGGTCACGTTTTCCGATTTGATCACTAGCATGGTCGACACCGATCTCATGCTCGTCGAAAAACAACTCAGCGATAATAACAGAGGACGCGATCGATTCGTCGCCTAATATCAGGTACACGAAACTCGCGTTAACAAAGGGCGGTCGGAATGCAGAACTTTTCCAGAGCACTTAAAGTGGCAATCAACTACTGGCCATCGCTGCTGCTAGCGATGCTCTGTTCGTTGGGTGTCGCCTTAATTTGGGGCGGAAACATTGGGGCCATCTATCCGGTGATGGAGGTTACCCTGGCCGGTAAATCGTTGCAGGCTTGGAATGCAGAACGTCTTGTCGAATCGCAAAATCGCACCGCTGCCATTCAACAAGAACTCCAACTACTAGCCAATCGCCCCCTGAACGAAAAAGAACATCATCGACAAAACGAACTCAAAACCAAACTGCAATCCGAAGAAGCCATTCAAATCGCCGCCGCTCGCATGCAACCGTGGCTCGTCCGCATTTTCCCGGTCGATCCGTTCCATACCGTATTGGCCGTTGTTGGCTTGTTGGTCGCAACGACACTGATCAAAAGCGGCTTACTCGTTGCCAACGAATGGCTTGTGGCCCGCGTTTCTAACGATATCACTCGCGATATTCGCCGACAAATTTTCGATCGCGCCCTCGTGCTCGACAAAGCCTCTTTTCAGGCACATGGCACAAGTGCCTTTGCAGCCCAAATCATCTACACAGCCGATCAATTAGCGCGTGGTCTGGCCAATGCGCTGGGTGGCTTGGTTCGCGAACCGCTTAAGATCATCGCCTGCCTTGTCGGGGCAGGCTACATCTGCTGGCGATTATTGCTCCTGTCCATGATCGTGGCTCCCTTGGCGGGCTTCTTCATCTACTGGATCGGCCGCAAACTCCGCGCTGTTTCAACTCGCATCTTGAGCCAATCAACAGGCCTGCATGAAGTGATGCTCGAATCGCTGGGCAATCTTCAAACGGTGCAAGCTTATTGCATGGAAAATGAAGAACGACAACGCTTCGCCCGTACGACCGATGACATGCGCAATTATTCGATGAAAGTCGTTTTTTATACGACCCTGTCCAAACCGGTCATCGAAGTCTTCGGTTTAGGCATGATCGCGGTCACGATGCTCGGTGGCGCCTATTTGATCCTTTATCGCCAGACTTCGATTTTGGGAATTCCCATTTGCGATGCCCCGTTAAGCGCACCGCAAATGCTCATCTTCTTCGGACTTCTGGTTGGAGCGAGTGATCCGCTTCGCAAACTGGGGGCCGTGATGCAGTTTGTGAATGCGGGAATCATCGCTGCAGACAACTTGTATCCACTGCTCGATATGCCGAGCCGAATTGTCGATCCACCGAACCCAAAACCGATTGCCAAACCACATCGCATGCTCAGCTTGCGCGATGTTCACTTTGGTTACCAAGCAGATCGAACCATTTTACAAAATGTTTCACTCGATATTCCGTTTGGTTCAACCGTGTGTATTGTTGGCGCCAATGGCACTGGCAAATCCACCATGATGCAATTGGTGTGTCGTTTTTATGACCCACAATCGGGCAGTGTTGAAATCGATCAAACCAATCTCAAGGATGTCGCCATCCAAGATTTGCGTTCGCGAATTGCGTTGGTAACTCAAAGCACCGAACTCTTCAATCGCACCGTTATCGACAATATCCGTTATGGAAAAACCGATGCGTCCGACGAAGATGTGCGATTGGCAGCTGTACAAGCCCACGCAGACGAGTTCATCACCAAACAATTACGCCATGGTTATCAGACCCCGGTTGGGCCGGGTGGGCAGTTCTTGAGCGGCGGACAACGCCAACGAATTTCACTGGCTCGAGCCCTCTTGCGCAAGCCCGAAATCTTGGTTTTGGATGAAGCAACCAGCCAGATCGATATGCACAGCGAATTGCTTATCAGAGACTCGCTCGCACAACTCAAGGGTAAGCAAACCATCTTGATTATTACGCATCGCGAAGCACTTTTAGACTTGGCCGATGTGATTTACGAAGTGCGAAACGGGGAGTTGGTTGAAGTTTCCACCTTCCGCTCCGCCGCTGCGTAGCATCGCGCCTCGCTTTCTACTACAATTAACCCGCTAGATTGGCTGTTGGGCTGCCCCGCATTTAGGGTCAGCGACAGCGTGTATCACGACATCGATCACACCGGGTTTAATCTCCATGACCATCAAATCACGACTCAGCGTTCGCGCGGGTTTTCGTCTCGCTTTGGCAGCCCCAGCGTTGCTATTCGCCACCTCACTCCAGCCCCTATCGGCGCAAGAAAAAGCGGTCCCCGTTTTCCAAGATGGCGAGGCACAAGTTGTTCCAGCCTTCAAGAGCGATTGGATTGAGCACGATTTGTTCGTCGAAACAGAATTCGATTCCGATGATGATGGAAAAATGGATCGAGTGCATGTGAGCGTCACTCGCCCCAAACAAACGGATACCGAAGGCCTCAAGGTTCCCGTGATCTATCAATCGAGTCCGTATTATGCCGGCATGGGCTCCAGCTCAACGGAATACATGTGGAACCCTCGTCATAATCTCAACACGCCTCCTCCGAAACATGAACCCTCTCCCACGATTCCACAGCAGAGCAAACGCCCTAAGCTCTCGGGTGAACATATCGGCGAATGGGTTCCGCGCGGCTTCGCAGTCGTACACTCCTCTTCGCCCGGAACAGGCCTGTCCCAAGGTTGCCCTACCGTCGGTGGTGCCAACGAATCGCTGGCTCCCAAAGCGGTAATCGATTGGCTCAACGGTCGAGCCAAAGGCTTTACCAGTGTCGATGGTGATGAAGAAGTCAAAGCAACATGGTGCACCGGCAAAGTAGGAATGATTGGAACTTCGTACAACGGCACACTATGCTTGGCCGCTGCAACGACCGGTGTTGAAGGCCTTGAATGCATTGTTCCTGTGGCTCCCAACACTTCTTACTACCATTACTATCGCTCCAATGGCTTGGTGCGTCATCCCGGTGGATACATGGGTGAAGATATCGACGTCCTTTACGATTTCATCCATTCTGGCTACGCAGACAAACAAGAGTATTGCGATTGCAATGTCCGCGATGAAGGTATGCTCAAACAATTCGATCGCATAACGGGAGACTACAACGAGTTCTGGAAGAGTCGTGATTACATCCACCAACTCGACTCGATGAAAGCGGCATTGTTTATGTCGCATGGCTTCAATGATTGGAACGTGATGCCCGAACACAGCTACCGCATTTACCAAGCGGTGCAAAAGAAAGGCTTACCTTGCAAAATCTATTACCATCAAGCAGGTCACGGCGGCCAACCACCCACTTCTTTGCTCAACAAATGGTTTTCACATTTCTTATACAATGTGGATAACGATTTCCTGGAACAACCCAAAGCGTATATCGTTCGCGAAGGAAATCGCAACAATAAGCCAGACACGTATGCTGACTACCCTAACCCTGAAGCGAAAGTCGTTACCTTTCAACCGAAGGCGGGAGGCCGCACCACAGGAGAATTGCTACCTGCGTTAAGTGGCACACCCGCTAAATCGCCGGCGATCGTGGAAGATATCGTCGATAATTTTTCGTTTAATGGCCGCCAGCTGATTCAAGCCGAATGGAGCACCCATCGCTTGATCTATGCGACTCCGAAATTGAACCAACCGCTGCACCTTTCGGGTGTACCCAAAATCAAATTGCGAGTCGCCTGTGATCGTCCTAATGCCTGCCTCACTGTTTGGCTGGTATCGTTGCCTTGGACGGAAAGCGATCGTATCACCGACGACCTAGTCACGCGTGGTTGGGCCGATCCGGCAAATGCGGAATCGATTTGGAAAGAAACGCCGATGAAGCCAGGCGAATTCCGCGATGTCGAATTTGAGCTTCAACCCGATGATCAAATTTTGAAACCTGGCGAACAACTTGGCTTAGTCGTATTCTCGAGCGACCGCGATTTTACTTTGTGGCCTGATCCAGGCACCAAGATCGAGATCGACTTGAGCCAAACCGAACTGCATCTGCCTATCGTTGGCGGCCAAGCTGCTGTCGAAGAAGCGTTGAAGCCGGTACCAGTACCTGAGCCTGAGAAATAAGCCAGGAAACGGGGTAGGGGAGAACTACCCCAAACACGCATATCGCGAAAAGAGCGTGGCTCTTACTCCTCAGTCGGAGACTTTGGTGTTGCACATTTTGCATGAAAAAGGCTCGATTTAGGCCATGAAAGGGCGACACATTCAAGTATGTGTCGCCTCTTCAATTCTAAAAAGCACAGGACGCGACTTCGAAGATTGCGCGATGAAGCGAGGACGAGGACGAGGACGAGCACGAGCACGCGCACGAATTACGACGACGAGGACGAGTTACGACGACGAAGTACGAAGTAGGAGCTACGAACTCCACCCCATAAATTTTCAGCATCGCGAAGTTTTTCGAACGTCGTAATGAGTACAGCGATGATCCTTCTCCTCATCGAGATTGTCCTCATCAAGAGCTTCGCTGGCCACTATTTCTTGTAGGGCTAACAAAACAGACCGATTGCTCCCGTCGGAACAGTAAAAACTACGCTCGCGCGTTCGAGCGGATGAGAATCTGACAACAGAGTCTTCGCCTTAGATGCCAAGACGGTTTTTGAGACAAGCCAAATGAATTTGGGCCACGGCCGCTCGGGCGTGCCAACCAGCAAGTTCCGATGCGCGAATGAGACCATCCAAAATATCAACGTATGAGCTCAGTTCGTGCGACCCCACATCCCAACCCGCTCGATAAAAAGCTTCGTACGCAGCGTGAGGATTTTGATTTGCGAGTTCCTGTTGCGCTTTGTCAAACCAATATTTGCGAATATCAACACGACCTGACTTCAGCGGTGCATTCCATAACAAATTCAAGTAGGCGTCGCTGCGCACCGCATCTGGCAGATGATCTTTCAAAGCAAACAAACGCGCGGCACTAAACTTGCGGAACCGCTCGTCATACCAATGCGTACGGACCGTAATCGATTGATCCGAAAACACACTGGTCAATATGCCTTGCCGATAACATTCAATCGCTTGCTCAATCTGGCCGGCTCGTTCATAGCTCCAACCTAACACATCAAAAACCCAACCCAAATCGTTGCGACAAGCTCCCAAATACTTGGCAACCTCTGCAGCTCGATTCCAATCTTGGGCTTCACCTACATTGGCATCAACATTCAATGCTTCCAACAATTCGGTGCGACGTTCGTTCGGTATCAACCCGCCATCAAACATCCACTGGATCATATCCGGTTCCCAAGCAACTTGGAATTTGCGTGCCAAACCGGGATCCGCCTTCTCCTTCAATGCCCAATTGATCGCCGCCAAAATGTGATCGAATAACACAGCCGGGTTGTCAGCTAATCGTCGCGTCAATTCAGGATGTGGTCCACCTACCCGAGATGGATCGCGCAATTGAATACTGGGGGTAGTCCCTAAATCGTGAAGTTGTTGACGTTCACAGGCCCACTGCCACAGATTCGCATCTTCCGTGTCAGCTGTGCTTTTGTTGCTAACTAAACCGCTGGCATACGAGGCCGATGGCGTAGAAGCTCGGGTGCAATCAAGCAGAATCGCTTCACTGATGTTCTTGCCGAAAGGAAGCCAGTCCCCCCCTCCGTGATACCAATGCACTACTTCTTGAAGCGTGTCATCAGCTCCAACTCGCCAACAGAGCCAATCGCCATAGCGGTTGCTGATCACGGGGAGTGTATCGGGCAGCATAAATCCTGCCCAAATGGAATCGGGAGCGGCACTCAATAACTCATCGGGATGGAGCGCATGTTGGAACTCTCCACCGCATGGATTTCTCCACCATCCTGAGTCCAACCAAGCCGTACAATCTGGATCGAGCTTTAAGCGAAATCGCTCACTGATTCGATCCGACCAACGCTCTGTCATTAATCCGATTCCAAGACGCTTGCCGGTCAACATGAAACCCATCGCATAAATCGATGCCGCCTAATCGCCAAATTCACTTCGTTACTAACCTGTGAACCGTAGCATGCGACAAAGCGATCCATCGCGGTCCGAACCACTTGGCCAAAGGTAGTCGACCAGCGCCGTAGCGATTATTCCGATTGTACTACGATTCCTTCCCAAAATTGGGTGTGAACGACGATTTCTTACAAAATCGCAGCGGAAACAAAAGTGTCAACGGTTTCTCAACTATGTCCCCCTGATTCAACCGAAAAACGTTCGATCAGGTTGCCTTTATCGTCAAACTTTAACGGAGTGGGGTCGTTGAGAATTTTCAAATCACCCCGAGCTTGCGCTTCCTTAAAGAACACTTCGCTGCACTCGACCTCATTGAGGTGGAGCGTATCGGGAATCCACTGCACCGTTACGTCTGGTGCTGGCGTCAGACCGGCCATGCCCACAGCCGCCTCTAACGCCGCGCGGTCGGAGTCAAATGCAATCGGAACCATCGCCGCTGTCACATGCCCGGCCGTTAGGCAATTGATTTTTGTGGAAACCAAATCCATTCCATCAATCACCCGCTGATGACACAACTCGGAGATGCCGATCCCTGTTGCATTGCCATGTGTGGCTTCCGTTAAGCCGCGTACATAGATGTGATGAATCCTTGGCCGTTCATCACCGGTTGGAGCATGATCGTTGAACTTGCGTCCAACCACATTGGTATCCATTCCCGCTCCGCTGATGTCTTTTCCGATCCGATCCACCATCAATACTTCGCATTCATCGAATGGTAATTTGGGTAGCCAAGATCGAACGCGATTCAACAACTGGGCTTCTTCGATTTCAATGCTCTCGGGCGAGCAAGCGACAATATCAGCCGTTTCTTCATCTCCATTTTCCAAGATGGCCAATCCGCCGATGATTCGACATTTCGCCACAACCTCACGCACCACCGCGCGAATAATTTGATCAAACGAATACTTCATGATCGCCCGATGATAGACTTCAGCCCCATTGGTCTTTCCCAAGCCAATGAGCATCATCTTCATCAGACCACTTTCTATCGATCCTGCAAAACGCGTGTGGGGTTTGATACGATTCACGACTAAGACATGCTGAGCTTGAAATGCATGACGATCAAAGTGAACGGGAAAGCCTTCGTCTGCTTGGCAAACAATAACCGTTTCCATGGAGGAGCGAATATCGCAACCGAGCGATTCCTCGGTCATGCCAAGCCGGCCCAATAACGCTTTCTGACCTTCGGCTGTCGCACCACCATGACTTCCCATCGCCGGCACAACGTACGGAATGCCCCCCACGGTTTTCACGGCATCCACTGCAGCGCGAATGATTTTTGGAATATTGGCGATGCCGCGACTCCCGGCCGTGATCGCTACCGTCTCACCCGGCTTCACTCGCTGCAAAATGGCTTTGCTGTGAAGCTGCTCCAGTACTCGCCTGGGGATGTCATCCACGCGTGGGGCAGGGAAGTGTTGGCGGACGCGAAAAAAACGGGGGAGGGATTCCATATCGTTCTTTCATCCAAGCAAGCGACAAAGCAGAAAGCGTGAGGGAGGAAAACTGCGGGCCCACCCCCGCCAAAAGAAGTAAAACCGCAGCAGCTTTGGGTAGGAAATGGGCTCAAAAACAGATAATAGCCGAAAATCGGTGGGCAAATCAGCCGGATGGGACGTCAGACGGTAACGAAAGAAGTCTCAGAGCCCGCAAACTCCAAAATTTATCGCAGCGGAAAAAAAATTTTTCCGGGCCAAAACAATAATCCCCAGGGTGCGGCGAATAGCTCCATGAATAAAGCCGCTGGGTAGGACAGCCCAGCGGTTCAAGTCACTGGACATCTACAAGGGTTGAGCTGATTGTGGGCACGACGCCCCATTAGCGGCGAAATGTCAAGTGCGGGCTGAGATAGCCGGCTCAGACACGACACTCGGTTTTCGGCGAACAATGAAGGGGATCGTAAAATGCTAAAGAAAGTTTTGTTAGGAACACTGGTCGCAGGGGGTGTCGGAGTGCTGTTCGTAGGAACTCCGCTCGCCTATTACGCTCGCACGGCATACAGCACCGTTCGAGACACCGTGAAAGAGAGCGTACCGATTCAAATTGAAATCAAACGCGCTCGTCAGATGATCGAAGAACTCAAACCAGAAATCGCAGCCAATTTGCGAATCATTGCCCAGCAGGAAGTCGAAGTAGCCCGACTCACCTCTGAAGTAGAAAACAAGCAAGATCAGTTGGCGGTTGCTCGCGACAAGATCATGCGATTAAAGACCGACCTTTCCGAAGGGAAAGAGCAGTTCGTGTATGCAGGTCGCAAGTTCACTTCGACCGAAGTTAAGCAAGACCTCAACAACCGTTTCGAACAGTTCAAGACGCAGGAATCGGTAACGGACAAGATGGAAAAGATCTTGGCCGCCCGCCAACGAAACTTGGAAGCTGCTCGCGCAAAACTCAACGAGATGTTGGCTGCTAAGAAGCAGTTAGAAATCGAAGTTGAAGATTTGCAAGCTCGCTACACCATGGTGGAAGTGGCTCAAACCGAAAGCAAGTTGAACTTGGACGACAGTGCCCTCAGCCGTACTCGTCAAGTTTTGGATGACATCCGTACCCGTATCGATGTTGCCGAACGCCTAGCAAGCAGCGAAGGTGCATTGGAAGGAACCATTCCATTGGACGAAGAAACTCCAGTCGATTTGCTCGATCAGATCACCGACTATTTCGGTGAAGGTCGCGAAGAAGTCGAAGCTTTAGTAAACACGAAGTAATTCGGTTCTCTAAACTCTGTTGAATGGACCCTACCTTTTCCAGGTCAGGGGGAATAAATTGACAGGGTCGACATTACAACCGCCAGAACGGTGAAAAGTGTCGACCCTGTTATATTAAAATGAATTCTCGGCAATCGATGGTGTGGTGAAGGGTTGGTTATGCGAAACTGGTTAGCCAAAACGGTAGCGGTCGATCATCGCACCCCCGAAACGCCAACTTCTTCTCAAAGCACTTCTCCTGGCCACACCGGCATACCTCAATTTCTTTGGATTGATGGCGTTGGCGGTTACCGAATCTGCACGGGAGAGGAATGGGTTGTCGGCCAAGCTGTGCCAGGCAACCAAGTCGACCTAACCATCTTGGGCGACTTGAGTCGTCGAGCTTTGGCATTGCGACGTTCAGGTCGCGATTATTTTTTGCAACCGTGGCAAGACGTACGAATCAATCAACATCCCATTGATCGACCTGCACTGCTGCAAGATGGTGCGGAAGTCACCATCGGCAATCGCGTGCAAATGTCTTTCCGTTTGCCGAACCCTTGGAGTTCTTCAGCGATCTTGAAGTTGCTGAGCAACCATCGCTGGCAACCATCCGTGGACGGAATCATCTTGCTCGCGGACAGCATTGTTATGGGACCGATGGAGGGTAGCCATATCGTTTGTCCGTTTTGGAATAAAGAGTTGGTTATCTATCGTGATAGTCACAAACTTTTCTGTCGCAGTGCGGCTGAATTGCAAGTGAATCAACAGACGCGGAGCGGCGAATTTGAGCTGCACGTTGGAGATAAAGTCCGCAGCGAAGACTTATCGTTCGGATTGGAATAAGAAACCGTAGCGGACTGGCTGCAAAACGAGCGCCCAGCTGCTGCCTAAACAGTGCCGATGACATAAGAGCAATTAAAACTTTGTAGAATACCAGCGTCCGCCATAAACGGGCTCTGGGGTCGGAAGACGAATCGCTATGGCACTCTTTACGAAGAAACAAGTGGCAATTGAAAAGAGCCCCAGCGTTGATAATGGGCCAGAGCGTGTGCCAAACAACAGGCTCGACAATGAGCCCAACAGTCCACAAGAGAAACAGGTGGTCGCAATGAGATTTACCTACGGAAACGGCGATACGCCTCTGTCAGGATACACTATCAAGCGCGGTGTCGGCACCGGAGGCTTCGGTGAAGTATATTTCGCCATCAATGATGCTGGTAAAGAAGTTGCCCTCAAACGCATCCAACGCAATTTGGATGTCGAAATGCGCGGCGTTCGCCACGTACTCAATCTGAAACACCCAAACCTTATCGCTCTTTTCGACATCCGGTTCGATAACGAAGGTCAAGGCTGGATCGTCATGGAGTTCATGCAAGGCCTCGGTTTGCGCGATGCGTTGGATCGGGTTCCAAGCGGAATGCCGGAAGAAGATGCGTTGCGATGGTTCGGCCAAATCGCGGCTGGCGTCACGCATTTACACGATAACGGTATCGTGCATCGCGACCTCAAACCTGCCAACATTTTCGATGATCGCGGTATCGTTAAGGTTGGTGATTACGGTTTGTCCAAGTTCATTTCAGCCAGCCGCCGCGGTGGCCAAACTGAAAGCGTGGGAACGTTTCACTATATGGCTCCCGAGGTAGGGAAGGGTGAATACGGTAAAGAAATCGATATCTATGCTCTCGGTATTATCTTGTATGAAATGCTCACCGGAGACGTTCCGTTCAATGGTGAAACCAGCCAAGAAATTATCATGAAACATTTGACGGCAGATCCCAATTTGGATTGCCTACCTAGTCCTTATCGTGAAGTGATCGGCAAGGCGTTGCAAAAGAATCCTGCCGCGCGCTTCAAAGATGTGCGCGAAATGCTGGCTCCGTTGGGCCTTGCCATCGATCAAGGTGGCATGGTCACCCGCATGAGCCATCCAGGTCCAGTCCCTGCTTACACGGCTTCTCGCGACACTTCGCGTTCGATTCCACCTCGCGTTGATCCGTCACCGCGGATGGATCCTGCGCGTACACAACCTACCGTTGCAGGTCACACGCCACAGCGTGGCCCAACGGTATCGATGCCTCCCGCCAACTCGCTTCATTACGATGAGCCGATCGCTTCGTTGGTGAAACAGAAGGCGGCTGGCATTCGGAATTGGTGGCAAGGTCTACCGCAGAACGGAACACGCTTGGCCCTGGCAATCGTGGGAATCTACATGCTTATCTCCTATGGACCATTTTTGGTTCCCATCGTGGGAGTTGCATTGGTGATGTATGTCCCTTACTACATTCTGTGGTGGTTCTTCCGACCTCCCGTACCTCAACAACCTTATGTTCAGTCACAGCCACTAGCTGCTAGGTCGCCTCAGCCACAGGCCCCGCAACCTAAAGCTCAGCCGCCGGTTCTGTATCCTGTTGCTAGTCAACAACCTCAACCTGCGCCATCGCTAGCTCAACAACGTGCGGCAGCACCTCGGCTCACAGCGAAACAAATTCGACAAGCCCAACAACGGAAGATCGCCTTGTTGCCCATGTCCAACCGAGTTCAGTCCTACACCGGTAGCCTACTCGGCTCAACCATGGTGATGACCATCTTGGCTGGGCTCGCTACGATCTCACCAATGGTATCATCGGGAAGCCAATCGGGCCCGGCGATTGCTTTAGCTTGGTCGGGCTTTATGGCCTTGGCGACCACTTGGACCGTGCTGACATTTTCTAAGCTCTGGGAAACGAACGATGGCGACAACGCCACTCGACGTTTCTCCATGCTGGGCGCAGGACTTGGTTTAGGCTTGGCTGCATACGGACTGAATCAATTCTTGGTGGTACCTTGGGGTGATATGCCAACGATGATGTCATCCTCCAACTTTGTCGCCAAAGATTGGGAAGGTTTCTACGGTACTGATGGAGTTCCACTACTTCCTGCTTACCTAGCACACTTCGCTCTCCTGATGGGCTTAGTGCGTTGGTGGCGTCAAGCCGATCCTCTCCGCTCGTCACGATTCAGCATCTTCGCTGTAATCGGTGCGGTAATCGGTGAATTGATCGTAAATGCCGTTTTCCAATTGCCACAACCTTGGGGAATTTTTATCGCAGTCGGAAGCAGCATTGCCATACAACTTTCAACTCCCAAGCTGTTTGCAGACAACGAAGAATCGCACTCAGAAGCGCAAATCGTGTAGTCATTGCTCCATATCTCGCGGGTTCCTAGAAACCTCCCGCGTAGGCATCAACATCAGCACCCAGCGTCAAAACACCAACGGCATTTTGAAATTGAAGTACCAAGTTATGCGAACCAACGATTGCTCTAACATGAAGAAGTTCCTGGGACGCAGCCTGCTCGCGTTAGCAGTTTCGTCGTCGGTTTTGCTGCTAAGTCAAACTGTGCAAGCAGCTCCTCAAGAAGTACCAGCACCTGAAGCCCCAGCTCCTGAAGCGCCTGCTAGCGAACCTCCAGCACCTGCCCCCCCAGCACCTGAACCTCCAGCTAACGAAACGAGCCCTGCGTCCACTGTTTCATCACCTGAGAAGGAAACATCAACGGCATCAGATAGCGGCACAACCGCGACAGCTGAAACGGACAGTTCCCAAGAAACGCAACCAGCTAACCAAGAAAAACCTTCTCCCGCTCCCGGCGCTGAAGTCGAAGGTACCGACGATTTAGGCATGTTGGAGTCCACAGAGGAAACCAAGGATTCTGCAACACCTGCAGACCAGGAAAGCGAGCCAAGCCAGAAGGACACCGACTCAACCTCCCCGGCCAAAGAACTTAATGTCCCTCCGAAGGACATGGTACCGCTTTACGAAAAAGATCGCCCCGAGTGGCTTTTCAAATCGCCCACAATCGAAGATGGGAAGCTGGTCATTTATGTAGGTGGCGAACTCTGCAGCACCGAAGAAGAATGCGAGAAAAAACAACCAGCAGCCATGTATGCTGAAGTATGCAACTACTTTGACAACGATGTTTTCCACGAACGTAACGCTTCGCTTGGCACACCGTTGACCAGCGAACTTATTGCGAATCGGTGGGTTGATAAAACAGAAAACTATGTCGCCAAAGTACAGACCTCTGAAGGAACGATGTACCAACTGTGGTCGATCGTTCGAATCGATGACGAAGGTATCAAGACCATGAAGCAATGGCACCTTGCCACGGTGCAACCCGCTCGCGTGAGGACTCTCGGGGTCGGACTTATTGGCCTCCTAAGCAGCATTGGACTTATCCATCTGGGCGCCCGATTTGCTGGCAGAAAATCCCGAAAAAAGGCCTAATTGCTTGAGTTGAATCAGCCCTCACGACCACAGGACGAATTCAAGCCAATGTGGTATATTGGCGTTGGTCTCAACCACTTGAATTAAGCTCGCTAACGGAAGCCTTGCATGTCCTCGGACTCTTCATCAGCAGATCAACTTCTCATTGAACGTGTGCGACGTTCCGACCAACAAGCCTGGTCCGAGTTGATTCAACGCTATGAAGGTCGTCTACTGGCTTTCATCGATAGTCGTGTTGGAGATCGTGCCACTGCGGAAGACATTGTGCAAGAGACTTTTATCGGTCTTCTCAATAGCCTTCCCAATTACGATGGCAACCGCCCTCTCGAAAGCTATCTCTTCGCGATCTGTTCTTTTAAGCTCACCGATCACCTCCGACGCAATGGTCGGCGTCCAGCGATATCTCTTGATCAAGGCAAAGACGATCAAGGGTGGTCGGATGTTTCGGGCCGCTTTCAAGGCGCAAGCTCAATCGCTCGCAGCAGTGAACGACGAAAGCTAGAAGAGAAAGCTGTCAACGATGCACTCAAAGAGCAAATCACCAAATGGAAAGAAAAAGGTGAGTGGCAAAAGCTTATGTGCTTAGAGTTGCTGTTTGTAGGTGGCGAAACCAACAAACGCACGGCCGAAATGCTCGGTGTTACTGAACAACAGGTTGCCAACTGGAAAGCGGATTTTATCTCACGCACCAGAACGCTCATCACGCGTCAAAATCTGGATGCGGAAGTATTCCCAGAACTCCATTCCCAAGAATAGCTTCCAACGCTCCATGAGATTCCCTTCTCATGGGATACAGCAATGTGGCTGTATCATGCAGCAACCATCCATTTCGTTCGGTCGAATCGCAATCGAACTAGCCAGGATGTGAAGGCTGCGCCAATGACATCCAAGTCACGACGCAGCCGTCAAAGTGTATCTCGGCCAATCGAGCGATCTTGAGTTACGTCCTTGTAACCTTAGCGACCGATCGATGGAGGATTGTCAACGAGGAAGTCGCGTGGACCGCGAGTGGTATAGTATGGATATCCCACGGTCGCTGCCGTTGGGCCACCGGATTGGGCCTGGGCATGATGTGGATATCGGCTGTGACTGATGTGACTTTGATAATCGGTTCCACCACGCTGCCAGCCAATGGTGCATGGGCGGCATCCGGTTCCTACACCGCATTGGTTGCAATCGCGGCGAAGATGACAGCCAGTTGAGGCCAACAGCGCCAACATGGAAAGAGCCAGCAAGCAACGTTTCATAATTTTATCCCTTCGACATTCGACAATACGCTCGACTTGTTGCTAGAAATCGGCGCGTTACCTTGCTTAAGATTGATAAAACCGGTGTTTTCGGGCCTAGAAAAGAAATCACCCCCGGCTTCTTTTTACTGATCAAAAAAGACTCACCAATCCACCCAAACTACCAAACACCCCTCAATATCGGACCGGCTTACGTTGCGTCGAGCCTCCAGCTGGGGTAGCATCTTTAGAAGCAATCCATTTTTCCGCTCGTTTTTCCCTCCGCTCTCTCTCCTCCAGTCCTTGGCAAAAAATGGTATCTGCCGCGAGCCTTTATGTTCCTGCAGCCCCTTTCGAACCGCCGCTTATTCTTGAACCAGCTTGCAACTGGGTTTGGAGGTATGGCCCTTCATGGGCTACTTCAAGCGAACGGGTATTCTCAGGAAAAGGGAAATTCAAATCCTCGATCGATAGACCCACTGAACCCCTACTTGGCGCGGCGCAGCGATTTCCCAGGAACCGCCAAATCGGTGATCTTTTTGTTCATGGTCGGTGGCCCCTCCCAAATTGACACATACGACTACAAACCCCTGCTGCAAAAACTCGATGGCCAAAAAGTCCCTGTCCCCATTCGAGATGCGGTCACCAAAACCAAACACGCCAATGTATTTCACGGTTGCAAAGAAGAACTGATGGCCAGCCCCTATCGCTGGGCGCGCTACGGTGACACGGGACGCTGGGTCAGCCAATTGTTTCCTGAAACTGCGAAACATATCGACGACTTGTGCCTCATTCATTCGATGCAGGCCGATTCGAACAATCATGCTCCCGCCAGTTACCAACTGCACACCGGCGATGTTCGTAGTGGTAAAGCAAGTCTAGGTTCCTGGATTACCTACGGCTTAGGTTCAGAGAATCAAGATCTTCCCGGCTATGTTGTCCTATTCGATGCCGGACCTCTGGGTGGCGCCGCGAATTATGGAAATGGTTTTCTACCACCCGCTTTTCAACCCACTCGTTTGCGCGATCAAGGGCCAACGGTTCTCGATCTTCTTCCTGGCGAGGAATATGCAGCAGGGCAACGAGCAAGTTTAGATCTGATCCAAGAGTTAAATTTGCAACACCGTGAACAAGTTGGCGCATTCGGAGCGCTGGATGCACGAATCGCCTCGTACGAACTCGCCTACCGAATGCAGTCGGCCGCATTTGAGGTAGGACAATGGAATCAAGAATCGCAACATACTTTGACAAGCTACGGTATCGAGGATGCAGATACTCGAACGCAAAGCTTTGGCCGCAAGTGCCTCATGGCAAGACGCTTGGTCGAACGGGGTGTCCGTTTTGTACAACTCTATGACATGCCCGACAAAGATGGCTGGGATGCCCATGATCGACTGACCAAAAACCACGACCCGCGTGCAAGATGGACAGATCGTCCCGTCGCCGCTTTGTTGAGCGATCTCAAACAACGCGGCATGCTCGATTCAACATTGGTGATTTGGGCTAGTGAATTCGGCCGCACCCCGATGATGCAGGGAACAAACGGCAGACAACACAACGCGGCAGGCTTTACTATCTGGATGGCAGGGGGCGGAATCAAACCGGGCCTAACCATCGGCAGCACCGATGAGATAGGTCTGATGGCGGTCGAGCGTCCTATTCAATTTCGCGATCTCCATGCGACTATCCTCACCGCGATGGGTCTCTCATTTGAAGATTTGTTTTTTGAAATCAACGGTCGCCAAGAACGCATTACTGGTGTGGCTGGTACCGCCAAACCACTTTTGGAAATCCTCACTTAAGTCTCACCAACAATTGCCTCCAACCTTTTGCTTGCCAACATCATGCACGCTTCAATCCAAACAATGAACTGCGATGACTTCGCCCGACATTTTGGTCGATGTATCGTCGTTGCTTTCATGGTTTGGCTCGGAACACACAACGCCATAGTTGCCGACGAGACTATCGAGTCGAGTGAACCAAGTATCGAGCAGCGAGCGATCGCGCTTTTACTCGAGAAATGTGCCAATTGCCATGGCCAAGAAAAGAGGGAAGGGGAGTTCAGTGTAATAAGTCGCGCCGACTTAGTTCGTGGCGGCACACTCGGTTCAGCCCTTGATGCGATGAAACCTCAACAATCGCTGTTGCTGAAAGTGGTTCAAAATGAACTGCCGGGGCTCGAAATGCCTCCGAAAAATCCATTGACGGAATCCGAAATCCAATTGGTGAAAGACTGGCTGCAAGGGGGAGCACTATGGATTACTAGCTCTGCGGCAAATACAGCAGACGCTAATGCTAATTCGACAGCGACCGGTTCCGCGTGGGAAGATGCGAATAACCCGGTGAGAAAAAAATGGTTTGGAGAGCGACTCAATCACTGGTCGCTCCATCCCATTTCAGCGTCGACTATGAATCCAGAGAATTCGAGCTTAGCTTCTAAAATCCCGCCCTCGGAATCGGCAATTTACCAACTACCACAGAACGCTTTAGATGTGCTCGTCGATCAACGTCGTATCGAGTTAGGCATCAACTCGGTTTCGCAAGCCGACAAAGCGACTCTTTTGCGCCGTCTGTATCTCGATGTGACTGGCCTGCCCCCAACCCATGACGAAGTGCAAAGTTTTCTGCAGGACTCAGATCCTGATGCGTATCAAAAAAGAGTGGACCAACTTCTCTCTGCGCCGGCATACGGCGAACATTTCGGACGATTGTGGCTCGATGTGGTTCGCTACAGCGACAGCAACGGATTCGATTGGGATGAATACCGTCCACAAGCTTGGCGTTTCAGAAACTATGTCATCGATGCTTGGAATGACGACCTCCCTTATGATGAATTTATTGTTGAACAACTTGCGGGAGATGAGCTTCTTACTGGCAATCCGCAACATGAACAAGACCTTCGTCGTTTAGTTGCAACAGGATTTTTGCGGCTTGGTCCATTCGATAATGCAGCCCCACTGTTTAATGAACAAGATCGAAGTCGAGCGGAATTTTTGTCGGATATTACAGAAACGGCCGGGAGCGCGTTCTTAGGTCAAACACTCGCCTGTTGCCGTTGTCACGACCATAAGACCGATCCCTGGTTACAAAGCGATTACTATCGATTCAAAGCGTTTTTTGCCGCAGTTGAGTTCGGTGACGAGACGCCACTCGAAGTGGAAAAGCGAAGGGAAGAAATCAATCAGCACAACACTCAAATCGAAACAGAAATTGCTCCGTTGCAGGCCGAAGTAGACTCGCTATCGAAAACCGAGAAACCTTCCAAAGAAATCAAAGTCAAGATCGCAACATTAAAAGACGACATCAAGAAACTGAACAACAAATTGCTCCACCCGCAACGCGGTTTGATTGTTCGCGAGGATCTCAACAAGATTCCGGCCACACACGTTTTTTATCAAGGCGATCATCAAGCGCAACGCGAAGTTGTCGAGCCTGGCATTCCATCGATGTTTCAGCCGAACTCCTTTTCCGTGACAGCGACTGAAAGGACATCTGGTCGCCGACTTGCCCTGGCACGGTGGATCGCTTCACCTGAAAACCCTTGGACCGCGCGGGTCATCGTGAACCGACTATGGTTGTTTCATTTCGGTGAAGGACTTGTACGCACACCAAACGATTTCGGTTGGTCCGGAGAAGCTCCAGAATCCATCGCGTTGCTGGATTGGCTCGCCCAGGAACTGATCCAACATCAATGGTCACTCAAACATATTCAGCGACTTATTGTTTCAAGTCGAACGTATCAAGAAGCCACGCACAGGGACGTTTGGCCCAGGAAACTAAAACGCCTCAGCGCGGAACAATTGCGTGATTCGATGTTAGCGGTGAGTGGCCTTCTCCAAACACGCCAAGCGACATCGCCTATTTGGCCTCCTGTTCCCGAAGATGTCCTGAAAGCGAACCCCGCCACGCTAGACGACAATGAAACAAAAACGAAAGGTTGGTACCCATCTCCCTCGCAGGAACAATCTGTGCGATCCGTTTACTTGGTTCAAAAGAGAACCATTCGCGTTCCTTTTATGGAGACCTTTGATCTTCCTGATAACTCCGTTTCCTGCGGTTGTCGAACGGTCAGCATCGTCGCCCCCCAGGCCCTCTCTATGCTCAATGGGGATTGGGCCACCGAGGCCGCAGAGGGACTGGCCCACAGAGTCGAAAAGGCGTTACCTGGTTCAACTTCCAAGCAAATTGAGGCGATCTTTCAGGCGGTATTTCAGCGTCAACCTAGCGACATAGAACACCAGCGTTGTGTACAATTTCTAGAGACCCGGCGACTGGCGGAACTAACACGGGCACTATTGAATACCAACGAATTCGCGTTTGTTGAGTAACAACACCGTCAAAGAAAAGAATCCAGGTACACATTCCATGCGAGGAAAAGGCGAAAATCCTTTTGCAACAAACACCAAGACGCGAGGTGTCCGTTTTAGCCTGCGATTTTTGTTACTCTTGAATGCCGTATTTACATGTTCGGCAGCCGCCCTAGCATTTGTGTCTCGCGTGCCTGCAGTCTCCGAGGAAATCAGCGCATGGATGGGCCAGGCGAACACCGCCAGTGGTGGCGATAATCGTACTGCCCAAGTCATCTTTGTCTTTGCCGTTTATGCGATGCCACTTTTTATGGCCACGTTAGTTTGGCTTTTTGGCCTCACAATTGGCTGGATCCAACGGGTTATGCCTCGTCCTGAACCACAAACCGATGACTACCCCCCTCGAACCAAGGGTATAGGCTTCTTCCCCCATTCAATTGTTGAGTACAATAAGTAGGTGGTAACCGCTAACTTATCATCCCATTTGTACAGCAACATCTCCTACGGATAATCGACTCCCATGGATCCGTTTCAACGATACCTCGGATTAACTTCTAGCAGTCGTTCCATCACGCTTTATCAGTTGATCGGAGTCGCGGATGGAGAAGCAGACCCAAATGTTCTGAAGACCGCTTTTCAGAAGATTGCGGTTCAATTGAAACAAGCCGATCGAACCGTCGATCCCGAAGGCTGGAAAACCGTTGTTGAAAGAGTGAAGAAGGCTCAAGCAGTCCTGCTTTCGCCTGAAGCAAACGCCAAATATTTCGCTGATCTCAAATCGCGTTCGAGCAACTCTCCACCGGTAGAAAAAACACCGGTGTCTGCACCAGTAACGCCTCCGATCGATCTATTGTCAGATCTTACTCCGTTGCTACCATCCGGCGATCCCAACGCCGCTTTGGATATCGCGTTGCTGGAAGCGCCGACCACTGTGGCCACTGCGCCCTGGTTCGCCCCGAGTGAGGCACGTATGCAGAGCCTCTCAAACGAACTGAGCGGCACTCTCGCTACGCCGACCTCCTATGGAACTCCAACCTTAGCGGTCACGAAACCGCTCGGTAAGAAACCTGCCACACGGGCCAAATCGAGCAGTCTTTCGCGTGCCATGCCTTTGCTTGCTTTGTTCGCGTGCGCATTCGGCGTGCTTGGGTTTGGTGGATACATGCTGTACACCTCCAACCAAAAGACTCAACTCGCGCAGGCTGAGCCCAATAATCCTGCCAACCCTCAACAGCCCCAAAGTCCAGCCAAGGTCGATCCCATTATGGGTAACTTGGCGCCGAATAATGGCAATGCGAACCGCCCGCCACGTCGCAGCGGCTTACCCGGTGTTAACGAAGAAGGAACTCCTGTTGAACCAATGCAGGAACTTCCTCCAGTCGTAAAGCCCAACGATCCCACCGACAATAACATGCAGGAAAATCCTCCTCAAAATGAAATGAAACCAGATGACGACAAAATGGCAGAGAAGCCAGAGGAACCTGTCACTGAGCCCATGGAACCAGAAAAGCCGACAGGCAACTTGGGCGACCTAGTCAATAACCCAACACCAGACACACCGAAGCCAGAAGAAAACACGCCAGCTGAGCCTATGCCTGAACCAGAAGCGAAGCCAACCGCCGCTCAACTCAAGCAATTCGCTGATGCCATGACACTCGCTCGCAAACAACTTCCGATGCGGGCCCTGGATAAATTTGAGACCGCTTTCGCCAAAGCTGAACCCAATGCAATTTCGTCGAAACAAAAGAAACAATTGGAACGTTTGAAAAAGTTGGCTGAAGCGGTGAAACTTTATGAAGATGCTTTGCTCAAATCCATTGCTGCTCGGAGCGCGGGTGATAACATCCAAGTTAAGAGTACTGTTGTGGGTTGGGTTGAAGGCAATGGGAACAAATTTAAGGTACGAGCAGGTGGTACCACGCAGTCGCTCACCACAACGACCGCTGGACTCGGACTCACCAACGCTTTAGTCGATCTTGTACTGAGTCCTGATGATCCGAACACAAAACTTTCGAAAGCGGCAGTAGCCCTTCTCAGTCCGAAAGTTGCCGCCCGCGATGAAGTCAAGCAATGGCTTGAGGCGGCTGTTACCGCAGGCCTGATCGATGACGACTTCGGATCGGTCATCAACGAAAAATATGATGAAGCTGAGTAATCGTTACTCACTCTCGTTATGCCGGTAGAATTAGGATGACACTGGAATGACACTTTCGGCAATATTGCACGTCACGTAACCGCTTGTTCCTGTTTCAACTTGTGACACACATCTTGGAATCTGCCAAAAGTTCACGAAACATAAAAATCAAGATTGCTATGGAAGCAATTCACTGAAGAGCGACATGACTTCACCTAGCTTCTCGGGAGGGCAGTAGTATCTCCATTCCAAAGTAGGCGCTAGGGTTTCATCGTCACGGTACTTAAGCGGGTGGAAGCACCAAATCCACTGTTTACCAATCCACTCTGTATATGTTGCTGAACCACCTAGATACTGATAGAAGACGAACTCCTCATCTAACGCCGGTGTGTTGTCAACTTTTATGTCGGGACGATGGACTATTCTCTCGCAACGAATTTTCAGGCTTACGCCATAGCCAGAATGCCGTCCCGGGTCAAAACACTCGGGGACTTCCTTCTTGTCACGATCTACTACCGAAGTACCGACAACCGTTCCCACGAAGACGAATTGCTTACGCAACTCGTCCACATAATCCTGTTTTGAAATAGTCCGCTCAAGGTTAAAGTAACCATCTTTGTCGCGGGCATAGCGACCATCCGGGAGCACCTGGAATGTCCCCGGACTCACACCGGAAATGCGGCTTCCGTTACAAAACACCGAGGTATTGTCACAACTATAGATGTTGCTACACAACATACGAAATTGATCAGGTCGAGCTCCCTTTATTTGGTAACCGCCATAGTAGACTGCATCCGCATCGAGCCCGTATCCTCCCCCTAATGACCGAAATGTCTCTGGATTCGCGTCTCGAACGATTCTTGGCTTGCCAATAGTCAAAACTTGAAAGTAAACATTCGTCTTGTCTCTTGCGTAGGACATCCCAGCATCAGCAGGGTGCTCAGAGAAAACCGTAAACGTTTCAGGGTCTGCTTCCTTGATGAATCCGCTTAGAAAATAAACGCGGTTTGCATCTTTGGCAAAAACGTCGTTAAGCACTTGAAAGGTCTTGGGATCTGCCCCCCCGTAACGGCCGATCAAAGCGATAAACAGATTTACTATCGCGAGACCATTGATAATTCAGAGGATCGAATGTCTTACCATCAGAACCTTTGACCTCGCTGGTGAGCTTAAAAAAAGCTCGCTTGCCGTTCGAATACCAATCCCAGCCAATATTGCGTTTTGTCATAAGACTTTGGAAAGACTGAACTACGCGTTTAGTTTACGTTACGCCCAAGGCTACTACACCAGAAGTCGCCACAATAGCGCTCCATTTTGAGGAGATGTCAGTTGGTTAACAAAATTGAAAAGGGAAGCGAGGGGATTTCATCCAAAGTGCCAAAATTGATGCGGCCCGTGACAACTGAAATTCTAACTTCTCTTTTCTTCCATTAAGCCGATGAGGTTGTTGTCGGGATCGCGCACGAATGCGATCCACAGATCATGATCAGGCATCTTGGCTGCTAACTGCGCATCTCGTTCTTTCTTGGCCCCCTTACCGACCATCTCAGTCAATCGCTGCTCCACATTATGTACTCGGAAGTAGAGGATAGAGTTCACCCCAACTTCCCCAGCACCTTGTGGTGTGGTCAACATCAATCGAACCGAACCGTCGGTCAAAAAAGCAATGTTGTCTCCAGCCTGAGCCACGAAGGTTAGACCGAGCACGTCGCGATAAAACGGCAGTGTGGTCGCAACGCTGCTCACGGTCATTGTGACTTGCATCAAGCCAAATTCTTGCAGTTTCCTTTTATGTGGTTTGCGACTAGGAAATTGTCCGACTAAAACCACATAACCATCGGGGTCGTGGATTCGGATTTCACCTTCATTCATGTAGAACGGGTGTGTCACGCTATAGACAACACTGGTTTCCCCCACCTCAGTCTGTTGGCCCGCCGCTGGACGTTCAGCGTACACGCCACCATCCTTGAGCCCACAGTTCAGCAGATGCTTCCTTAGTGCAGCTACATCGTTTGTGTACATGTAGAACAAGACCGCTTGCTGTGATGCAATGACGGGACCATCTGCACGGACCAACATCAGTTCGGCAGCATCTGCGCAAACGGCGGCATAGTAAGCCTGCTGTTGATCGTCCGTAAAGCGACTCTCGCAGAGGAGACCCAGTTTTGCATAAAAGTCGATCGACGAATCAACACTCGCGACATGCGCCATCGGTACATGATCGAAGACGCGAGCCTCCGGTGGTGCAGTGGGTTTGGGAATGGAATAAGACAACGAATCATCTCAACAAAAAAAGGCTGCCTTGAATCTCAAGGCAGCCAGGATAGCACAATTCGATTGTCTATTACAGCGATTCTCTGTTAGCGTTTCCGTTTTGTTCCCGTCCCGATCGGCTCATCGCCTGCTGCTGTTCGAACTGGGGAAGCGTTTGGATTCGCGGTGGGTTTGGAATAAAAACCTTTTTTGTTTTGGTACGCAAACATTCGCTGCTTCATCGCTTCCAGCTCTTCCGGTTCTGCGTATTGAGCACCATTCTTTATTGCATCTTTGACAGTTTCCACCGCATCGCTGAACTGCCCATTGGCAGCTTGTGCTGCGGCCAAGGTATCGAGGTACCGTGGATCTCCGTCACCATCTAACTCTATGGCGCGACGAGCCGCTTCGAGAGCGTTCTTGGGATTGCGAACTTTACTATCGGGACAAGTGGCCATCAACCAGGCTGCGTTCTGATAAGCACGTCCTAACTCGCGATCAGCTTCGATCGCCAATCGATACGCCGACATGGCTTCCTTGTACTGTCCCAGAAACTGATAAGCATCCGCGAGGTCAGCCCACCATTGGCCATTGGTCGATTCCAATTCTGCCGCTTTGCGATAATCGGCAAGAGCTTCTTTATTGCGTTGGATCATCAACAAGGAATGAGCGCGACTATTGCGATATTGTGCATCGTTGGGTTGCAACCGAATCGCTGCCGAATAATCCGCAATCGCTTCTTCATAGTGGTCGGTTTGAAAATGCAATTCTCCGCGATTGAAATAGGCATTGGCATAGTTGGGTTGTTCTTGAATCACAATCCCAAACTGCTCGATTGCATCGGTGTATTCGTTGGCCATCGCCAAAGCAATCGCCAGATTATGACGTGCACGCCAGCGTTGTGGATTGAGTTTTAGCGAAGCACGAAAATCCGCTGCAGCAGCCTTATCAAGTTCGGCGGCTTCATCATTGAGCCCCTGTTCGACACGTTCAGCAGCTAAGTCACTTCGCAATTCGCCTCGGCGATTGAGACTCCAAGAGAGCAAGTCGCGAGCGTACGCTCGATCACCAGGCGAACGCTGCTTATCCAACGCAATCGCCTTTAATTCTTCAATCAGCTGATTCTGCTCTTCGACCGTCTGACGCTGCTCGGACGATTGATACAGCGCCACCAAGTCCTGCGATTCCACTCCCGATTGAGCAAAACCTTGGCTCGGAATAGCCAAATAAGTACACGCACTTAATGCGGTTAAACAAGCAAATTTAGTTAGGCCCTGTGAGCCCAGTCTATTCTTCAACAGCCACGCAACCGAAGCCATTACAACATCCTTGCCGAACAGCATCCCTGAGGACATACCTTCTTCACAACTTGTGAAGGCACAACCATACGAGTGGGTACATTAGCTAGTCGCCGGACTGGCGAGAAGAGCGAATCTGAAGGGATCTTCTCAAATAGCGGGCAAAAACGCACACTTTGCATTGCTAGCAAAGCCAGATTGCTAACGGGCGCAGAACGTTTAGCCCGTACGCCGCAGGCTAGGCGTACTACCGTTTGATTCACAGCAGCGTGGGGCGTCTTGGTCGACGAGATTGATGGCCGTAGGCCTAGTCCTATTTATACTACACATCTTTTTGAGAGCGTATTCGGCGATTGGAGACTTTCTCCAGTCCACCTAGCCTCCGCTGCGCTCCAGCTACGAGTTAATCGAACCGCAGCTAAAGTGTAGTTTTATAAATTGATTTTGATACGACAGACGATGTGTGGGATAAATGGCGCCTGGCCTACGGCACACCAGCGAACCGACCTACTCCCCGCTTTGCGTCGCGCATCGCTATCCACGCATCTCATGACTCAGCCGCACACGTACAATTGTACGTGTCTCTAAGACCTACAGAACGCGAGCAGCGACGGTCTTCAATGTGGGCATCAAGGCCGATGCCGATGCTCGCAAACCTTGGACTTCCTTGGGCCACAATTCGAGTTCCAAGCGATCAACTACGCCCGGACGGCCTACCAATGTGGGTACCGACAAAGCGACATCGCGGATGCCGTAGCAACCTTCTTGAACGGAAGCGACGGGGAGCATACGGCGTTGATCCAAAGCAATCGCTTCGATCACATCCCGGATCGCAATACCAACCGCAAAACCTGCCCCACCTTTCTTCGAGATCATTTCTGCTCCCGAAGTTTTGGCTCGTTGGAAAATCTGTTGAGCGAGTTGGTTGTTCCAGCCAGGGAACTTGTCCAATGGCATTCCGCCAATCGTTGCACTGGAGAAGATCGGAACCATGCTGTCACCATGTTCGCCCAAGATCAAGGCGCGGGTTTGTGTTGGCGCGACTTTCAACTGGGCGGCGATCAACGAACAGAAGCGAATGGTGTCGAGCTGGGTCCCCAAACCGATGACTTGAGGAATAGGGAGACCGAGCTTCTTCTGAGCGATATAGGTCAAGATGTCGACAGGGTTGGAAACAACCAGCACGATCGCATCTTTGCGATACCCTGCCTTTTGGATTTGCTGCAAGATCGACGCGAACAAATCGGTGTTGCGATTGATCAAGTCGAGTCGGCTTTCATCAGGCTTACGACGCAAACCGGCAGTAATGCAGATCACATCGCTATCGGTCACGTGTTCGTATCCACCAGATACGATGATTTGGTCTGCAGTGCTTGGGCCGCCATGCAACAAGTCGAGGGCATGACCGGCTGCCAGGTTCTCGTTCAAATCGATCAACGCGATCTGCCGTACAATGCCACCGCATTGCAATGCAAAAGCTGCACATGAACCGACCAAACCGCCACCACCGATAATGCTAACTTTCATCGTTTTCTACCTAACCCAATAAACTCGATGTATTGAACCGATCCGAACGCGAGAACCATCCAACCATTACTTGGCTGCAGAAAGTTGCTTCATCACTTGTTCGGTAATCAATTGAACCAAGCGTTCTTCGTTCAACGAAGTGCTAGCGGAGGCAACGGCCGAAGGAGCGGCGGCCGAAGCATTCGGGCCCATGGCAGGAGGTGCAGGGAAGGCGCGACGTTCGACGCCCGAACTATCCCAACTGTCACGGAAGATATCGTTTGCACACACGTCGCAATTCTTATACTCAGGTGTGTTGCGTGGATCAGCAAAGCCCCATTTGGCCTTCAGCGCCAACAACTCTCGTTCCTTCTCTTCGTTGAAGTAAGAAACGTTCCCTAATTGTTTTGCCAACATCAGGATGCGGCAATAAGCATCCAAAATTTCGGTCCACCAATAAGCTCGTTCCACATCTTCGCCGAAGCTCACGGTGCCGTGGTTGGCCAAAATGATCACATTCGTCTTGTTAACGAATGGAAGAACGGTGTCGGCAAATGCTTGCCCACCAGGTGTTTCATATTTGGTGATGGGAATATCGCCCAAGAAGACTTCAACTTCCGGCAGCACGCATTGCGGGATGGGCTCACGAGCCACGGCAAACGCGGTTGCGTGCGGTGGGTGGCAATGCACGACCGACTTAATGTCTTTGCGTTGCTTGTAAATCTCCAAGTGCAATAAAGCTTCGCTGCTGCGTTTCTTACGACCGGCCAGTTGCTTGCCAGTCATGTCGATCAAGCAAATATCATCGGGCTTGAGAAAACCTTTCGAGTGCATCGTTGGGGTGCACAAGACTTCGTTTTCGCTGATCCGAACGGTGATGTTACCATCGTTTGCGGCTGCGAAGCCCTTTTCATAAATGCGTCGACCTATTTCGCAAATATCTTGTTTGATCTTGTGAACATTCACCATTGGTTCTGATCCTTTAAGGAATCTCAAGTAAGGGCTTATTTCAATTTATCAAGTGTCGCCGCATCGATCTGAAACACATCGATAATCGCAGCGTTATAGGCATCCACAGGCTTCAATTCTGGCTTAAAAGCGGCAGCCGCTTCCGCACCATCGCTGACAGCAATAACAGTTCCGGGTGATGCACCCAAATCATCCCACACCACGACCATATCTTGATCTGCTGGCGGATTCTTTCCCAATAACTCATGGCTTAGTGAATGAGCGACCATCAACCGACCGCCGCGAAGGCTGGGGTGAACACGACTCAAAGTCACATAACCAATAGTCTTGTAAAGATGCATCTAACGGTTCTCCTTTCGGGAGCGCCAGTACCCATCTTCGTACATCCGGTTGCAAACATTTTTAATCGCAGGAATGTTCAAGTGCCGCGAATCGAGGACCCACACATCGGGTGCAGCCTCTCGCAACGCCAACTGAAAATCAGTCCAACTTCCGATTCGCACACTGCGAATTCCTACTCGGTTGATGGCCATATTCAGCTCGAACGAATTCTCCGCAATTACCACGCCCAACCGATGTCCTTGGGACAAGCTGGCCTGCAATCGCATCACGATCTGATCTACTTTTTTGTCCGCAGAAGCAACCAACGCTCGTCGCGGACAAAGTTGTTTCTTCATTACCTCGACAAGTCCTTCAGGCGAGAGCACAATCAACGCAGCTGGTCGAAGTTGTGGTGTCTCTATTTCACTTGCCGCAGAGTTCGATTTCCCCCCGCGCACCAGTGTTACTTTAGCATTCCGCAACAAATCGCGGGCTGCTGGTGTAACCACAGCTTGTTGGCGAACTCGAACTGTTGTGATTTCTCTTAACTTTCCTTCGAGCGATTGCACGGAGATGACATTCGACATCAACTCCAATTCACCGCTCTTTACCTCAGCAGGCGTCGTGGTTGACGCTTCTGCGACCGTCTTTGTTTGTTGCGCAATTCGGGCCAAAATTTCGCGAACGAGCAATTCGATTTGATTTGCGTCGGTCGACATAGTCTAAAAATTTTCTTTCCAAAATTGCATCTAACTCTGCTTCAACTGCTTCGCGTCTCAGCTCGTTCCCTATCCGCTGGTGGGATCAACGATCCCCAATACGGCCCAGCGAATAGGTGAGTTTTCAATTCCAAACATTTCCTTTAACGCACTACCATCGCTGGTCATCATGACCGTATCGCCAATCCCCGAACCTAAACAATCGATGACCAACACTGGTCCGCCGTCAGGTCGCTTCAAGTCCGACATCAACGGCTGGACGATGAGCAACTTTTGGTTGTTCAACGTTTTGTGCTTCACCGTTGAGGTTGCACGACCTAATACGAGTCCGACTTGCATAGATATGTCTAAGGTTAGGGTGATGGTGCGAGGGTTATTGCAAGCCTGGATCACCCAAGATCCAGAGATCATCGATCAGCGAGCAACGGCGTTCTCGTGTAAAGGTCATCGGAGTGGTCACGCCTTCTCCGGTAGGCCCTGCGATCGAGAACGACAAGTAACCTTCGCCACCGAGACCAAGGGCCGCCATACACGGGCCATTCTTCACAAACAACGTTGTATCCATCGCACGTGCCATCTTGGTCATGTTGCGAACATTGCGTGAATGAATCAAGCTGGTGTGGCGATAACCATGTTCGTAATGTTTTGCCAATTCGATACCATGATCGATATCGCGGCAGCGAACGAATGGTACGAAAGGCATCATTTGTTCGACTTCCACGAATGGATGTTCGGCGACAGTTTCACCGAACAGCAATTCGACCGATGGCGAGACCGTTCGGCCTGCAGCAGCGGCTAACTTAACCGCATCTTGTCCCAACAAATCTTTGGTTGGGCTGAGATGTTTGTGCGAACCTTCGCCAACTTCGGCGAAGGCAGCGGCGGTTAACTTTTGAATTTCAACGCTATTCAAGCGAACCGCGCCAGCTCGTTCCATCGCTTGCATCATGGCGTCAAAAACGCTTTCGACAACAAACACTTCCTTCTCTGCGATACAGAGAAGATTGTTGTCGTAGCTGGCACCTTGAATGATGCAACGGGCAGCCAAATCGAGGTCTGCCGTTTCATCGACGACAACTGGTGGATTGCCTGGGCCAGCGACGATGGCTCGCTTGCCGCTATTCAAAGCAGCACGAGCCACGGCGGGACCACCAGTGACGCAAATCAAGGCAACTTCGCGAGCCTTAAACAGAGCATTGGCCGTGTCTAAGGTTGGATTCTTGATCAAGCAGATCAAATTATCGATACCGATATCGTTGGCAATGGCTTTATTGAAACGGCTGACACCCTCTGCGGCTACTTTGCGACCGCTTGGGTGAGGATTCACCACAATGGTGTTGCCACCAGCGATCATGCTCACTGCGTTACCAGTGATCGTTGGCAATGAGTGCGTAACTGGGGTGATGGCACCGATCACTCCGAACGGAGCATGCTCGATAACCGCCAATCCACGGTCACCGCTGAAGGCTTGAGTCTTGAGGAACTCAACGCCTGGTGCTCGAGCACCTAAGGTTTTCAGCTTTTCAATCTTGTGCGGAAGGCGACCGATTTTGGTCTCTTCCATTTCCATCGTCCCTAATTCAACTGCTGAATCGATGGAAATTCGGCGAATGTGTTCGATCGCTCGCTTGCGATCTTCGATGGGGCGAGTTCGCAACAATTCGAACGATTCGCGAGCGGCGGCTACAGCCTCCTCAACGCTATCGAACAAACCGTAACGACCATGGAAACGTCCAGCCGTTGGCTTGGCACCCGTTTGCGAGCGTACTTCGGCCAAGACTTGGCTGACGACACTACGGATTAGATCTTCGCTGATTTGCATATGGGAACTTCGATTCACAAAGGAGTTTTATTTTGTGTGTGTGAGCCGCAGCTCAAACACGGTATGAATTCACCGTTGTTGGAACGTGTGGACTTTATTGTGTTTGACTTTCGCGGTGATAAACGCAAGCCTTTTCAATATGCACCTGATCGACAATCCCGATGATGACCGCATCGATCGGGAGTTTGTTCGTTTCAGGCGTGAAACGTGCACTACTGCCTTGCGTAATCAACACAAAATCGCCAACGCCTGTGCCGAGTGTATCCACGGCAACAAAGGTTCGACCTGTGGCAACAAGTTTCTTGTTATCAGGTGGTTCAAGCCGATAGGGCTCAACCATCAACAGTTTCCATCCGCGCATCGACTCAACTTTCTGAGTCGCGACAATGGAACCGGTGACTTTGGCGACAAACATCTCGGACCTAGCCTTTCACCACATTCATGGTTTGACGGGCAACAACGAGTTCTTCGTTGGTTGGGATAACCCACAATTGAACGCGGCTACCGGGAGCATCGATACGATACTCACCTTTACCTTGTGCGTTCTTGTCTGCATCGAGTTGGATTCCCAAATCGATGGCGTTTTCGCAGACACGCTGGCGAACGTTGCGTCCGTTTTCACCGATGCCCCCAGTGAAGACAATGGCATCAGCTCCACCTAACAACATCAACATTCCGCCGAGATGCCGACGAATTTCTGCGATGTACACATCCAGTGCTAGTTGTGCATCACCATTTCCTTGCGATGCGGCACTTTCCAAGTCGCGGATATCACCTGACAAACCACCGCTCAAGCCTAATAGACCACCTTGCGTGGCCAAGTCCTTCAACACACCAGGCAAATCTTTGCCCGTAAGTTGCATGAGCAATGGCAATGCAAACGGATCGAAATCACCAACGCGGTTGTTTTGAGGCAAGCCGGTTTGTGGACTCATTCCCATCGTGGTTCCCATGCTCTTGCCCGCATGTATCGCGCACAAGCTGCTCGATCCACCGAGATGACATGAGATCACTCGCGCATCGCTGCGGCCCATCAGTTCAGCGGAACGCTGAGCGATAAAGCGATGGCTGGC
The DNA here is from genome assembly GCA_017303505.1 of Planctomycetota bacterium. Taxonomy (GTDB): domain Bacteria; phylum Planctomycetota; class Planctomycetia; order Pirellulales; family Pirellulaceae; genus JAFLCP01. Next base: position 32,627 of record JAFLCP010000067.1, read on the forward strand.
ACCATGAAAACCCCAACGGCGTAATGGCAATGCATCGGCCCAAGCCTTCGGAATGGCATAACGCTTTTGAGATTCTGGAATGGTCTGATGAAAGTCGGTTTCGAAGGCTGCCACCAATGGAATATGGGGAACAGCAGCAGCCAGCTGTCGCATCGCCGCTAAATACGGCGGGTTATGAGCAGGAGCTACTGGAGTCATCGTATCCATGGCGGCCAACACGGAATCGTCGATGCGGAAGACACCGGATAAATGTCCCCCGTGCACAGCCTTAAATCCAATCGCGGCCACTTCACCGGCATCTTTCAAACAACCGTTGGCCGGATCGGTCAATTGTTGCAGGCAAGCTTGAACGGCGACGCCATGATTGGGCACAGGCATATCCAACTCGGCTTTGTAATCACCGATCTGGACGGCGCAACGACTCATCGCAGCACCGATACGTTCAACCGAACCACGAGCCAACTGGGACTCGTTTTCCATATCAAACAAACGGTACTTAAAGCTGGTCGAGCCTAAATTCGCTACCAAGACCTTCATTTTTGTTCGTCCTTGCAATGAGGGTTCAATCGCGCCACTGGTTGTGGCGGCATGCTTCCGAGTTACCTCAGCATTCACTGCGAGTAACTCGACCTTTTGCCGCACATCATCCAGGGCTCTTACTTGAAAAAAGCTTCAGTGAGTCCTTCGGCTGGGCGAGGAATAACGTGGCTGCTTACCAATTCACCTGCTTGAGTCGCAGCAGCAGCACCAGCTTCCACAGCGGCGCGAACGCTACCTACGTCACCGCAAACGATGGTGGTAACCAGAGCGTTGCCAATATCAACGCGTTTTACGATTTCAACGCTTGCAGCCTTCGCCATTGCGTCGGTAGCTTCGATAAGGGCCAAGAGGCCTTTAGTTTCAATAAGACCAATTGCTTTTTGCATATCAGTAGTCCGTATCTCTTTAGTTTTTGTTGTAGTCGACGATTTTCTTTTTTGAGGCATCACAATCACCGGCAGTCAGTAGCCATCAGCGAGCGGATCGATAGGCGAGCGTTTCGCAGGCTGGTGGCTCGCCGTTTGTTGCGAGCTTCGACAGCCGAACCAAATTTCAATTAGGCGTTTGGCAACTTGAGAATCTTGCCCAAGTCTTCGTGTGGTCGAGCGATCACTTGAACGCTTACCACTTCGCCGATGCGACCAGCAGCTGCAGCACCCGCGTCAGTTGCGGCTTTAACAGCAGCAACATCGCCGGTTACGAATGCAGAAACCAAACCGCTACCGACTTTGTCCCATCCCAAGAATTGAACGTTTGCAGCTTTCATCATCGCGTCAGCTGCTTCGACCAAACAGACGAAACCTTTGGTCTCGATCATTCCGAGCGCTTCACTCGTTTTGACCATCTCGTATATCTCCAAAATAAAAAAACAACCCAAACCTCCCGAAGGAGGCAACTGTTAACCTATTAGTGCTGGCACTTGCACGCTGACGCTTGTGGATTGAGTTCCACCAGATCGGCAGCATCCAAATGACATGCATTTCCTTCATCGGTATCGATGTGAACTTCTAACTTTGCTTTCGCATCAGCTCGAACCAATACATCTTCGTAGATGGTGGTGCATTGATGCGATCGAATCTTCAATGTCATCATGTCGCCATTCTTCACGCCATAGTAAGCGGCATCTTCGAAGTTCATGTGAACGTGTCGGGCAGCTCGAATGACACCTTGTTCCAATTCGATGGCACCAGCCGGTCCCACGAGCACGCAGCCTGGCGTTCCCTTGATATCGCCGCTGTGCCGAACTGGCGCATCGATGCCCAAGGAAATGGCATCGGTAAAAGCCAACTCGACTTGATTGATATTGCGGGTTGGGCCAAGGATACGAACCTCTGGCAGCATTCGTTTGCGAGGACCAACGAGCATAACGGTTTCTTTGGCCGCGAAGAAACCATCTTGGTAGAGGTCTTTCATAATGGTCAACTTGTGACCTGGGCCAAAGAGCTTTTCGACCGCTTCATCGGTGAGATGGCAATGGCGTGCCGAAATGCTCACCAAAAGATTGGGTTTGTATGGAACCGATTGAGCCGCTGCGACTGGGGCAGGGGAGGCGTTCGGATTGGCGAGTGATGTCAACGTGCGACGCACGACCTGTCGCACTAAAGCTTCGACGTGTTGACGATCTGAGTTAACCGCGCTAGACATTGCAACTCGACTCTCTTTCTTAATCAACCTTTTCGGTCAAGGTTGGACACTATGTTTGGTGGGGAATATTGGCGGCCTATTTTCCAGATGAGTCAGCTTTACCGAGAGTGTCGGAATCACTCCCTTTCGGTTCCGTAGCGACTGGAGCCATCAGCAATTGAACGCCCGCTTTTTGCAGTTCGTCCTGCCAACACTCATCTAAGCCGTCATCGGCAACCACGGTTTGAACCTCCGACAGTCGGCACAACCGCGCCAAACTCGAATGCCCAAACTTGCTGCTGTCAGCAACCACGATCGTTTGATCCGCACATTGCATCATGGCTCGTTCGGTTTCAACCAGTAACAAGTTACTGTTGTAATATCCGCGACGATCTGCGCCGGCGATGCTCAATACGGCCTTCTGAACGTTGATACTGCTCAACATCTGGTTGGCATAAGGTCCCAAAGAGACTCCCGTCCGCGTGTGAACGTAGCCGCCTAACAGCACCAAGTCGACTCGCTCCGATGAGGCGAAGAGATGTGCGACAGGAAGAGAGTTGGTTACCACTTGCAACGGTCTGCCCACCAGTTGCTTGGCTAACTCATACGTCGTACTTCCGCCATCCAACAGCACCGTGTCATGATCTTGGATCAATTCACTCGCTTTGCCGGCGATGCGACGCTTCATGTCCCATTGTTCATCTCGCCGATCCGCAAAAACCTTGACGCCGGCTGAAGCTCCCGTGAAGAAAACTCCACCATGAGTTCTCCTCGCCTCCCCGAGCTCTTCCAGGACATCTAGGTCTCGACGTATCGTCGATTCGCTCACCGCCAGCAGGTCGCGCAAGTCAGGCAACGACACAAATCCGCGGTTACGGATCAGCTCCAGCAGTCGACTTCGACGCTCTTCGGTTGTGGAGACGTTACTCACGCTCCCCTCGCTTGAGTGATTCGCTGCTTCAAGAAACCTACCCCTGATTGAATTGTGTCACAGAAGAGACGGTTTTCAATCACCCGCGAAGCCGAAAGATAAAAAAACAGGGTAATTTAAGCCAGATAAATGAGGTGTGCCGTTTTGACTCCATGGGAGAATAACCATATTGACAGAAAACGCGCTGCAAATTCGCGAAAACGCGCAAAATCGGTCACCCCCCTGCTTGATTTCGAGATTCAAGGGAAAATTCGCTGCATTTGCAACCATCGAGGATGAAGTCGGTATGGATTATGTAGACCTTCCCTTTCTCAACACAACTCGACGGGTTTGCGTTTCGAGAAATCGATCTTAGCGATTAAACTGGGAACGAGTTTCGGCTTTCTCCCTTTGGACCACCCTCATGTCACTTCTGATTACCATTCGAGTTGCCCTGCGAGCCCTTGCCAAAAACAAGATGCGGGCCAGTCTCACGGTTTTAGGAGTGGTCATCGGTATCGCGGCGGTCACCGCGATGGTCTCGGTCGGGATGTCTGCTAGCCAATTGGTCCAAAGCGAATTTGAAAGCTTGGGAACCAACGTCATCTTGGTGTTTCCCGGCAACGAGCGTTCGCGTGGAGCTCGCTCGGGGCAAGTCCTCACTCTAACACCCACCGATTGCAATGCGATCGCCGAAGAATGTGAAAGTGTCCTAGCAGCCTCACCACTAGTCGGCGCTCAAGGTCAGCTAATTTTCGGCAACAACAACTGGAGTCCGAGAAGCATGTTGGGGGTCGGGTCGGACTATCTCACCGTCCGCAATTGGCAGATGCGATTGGGTGAGTTTTTTGCCGAACGCGATGTGGCCAATGCCAATAAAGTGTGTGTCGTCGGTCAGACTGTCGTGAAGCAACTCTTTCAAACCACCAATCCCATCGGTCAAACGATTCGTATCAAGAATATCCCCTTCGAAATCATCGGTGTGCTCGATACCAAAGGTGTCAACATCGTCGGCGAAGATCAAGATGACTTGGTATTGATGCCGTACACCACCGTCCGCAAGAGAATCCAGCGCAGCAACTTCAACAATGTCGACGTGATCATGGCCAGCGCCAAAAGCACTTCACGTATGAAAATGGCCGAGCTGGAAATTAAGTCCCTACTCTCCGACCGTCACAAAATTGCCCCCGGTCAACCTGCCGATTTTAATGTTGGTAACTCGAACGAAATCGCTGGAGTGTTCGCCATCATCACCGGTACATTGACTCTGATGCTCGCTGCCATTGCGGGAATTTCGCTATTGGTCGGTGGCGTCGGTATCATGAACATTATGCTCGTTTCCGTTACCGAAAGAACTCGCGAAATCGGAATCCGCATGGCAGTTGGTGCCACTCCTAAGGACATCCTGCGGCAATTCTTGATTGAGTCAGTAGTGCTATCTGTGATCGGTGGAACCATCGGTATTATCCTCGGAATCTTATCTAGCGTGGCCCTCACCACGTTGATCAACAACATCAGCTCCGGTAAAGAATGGCCCGTTGTTGTTTCAGGAACCGCCGCGATTGTCGCACTCTGCTTCTCTGCCGCCGTTGGTATCGGTTTCGGCTATTATCCTGCCTGGCGAGCCAGTCGCCTCGACCCAATCGATGCGCTGCGTTACGAATAGTTAGAGCGAAAAGGTTTCGATGTTAAAGAGAGTCTTGATTGCAGCAGCTTGGCTTGGGCTCGCCTCCATTTCTGCCGGAGGCGTTTGGATGGTTGGTATGTTGTTGATGGCCTTTTCAGGCGACAGTGCCAAATTCCAAGCTCTTCCCACTTGGCTCGAGCCCGCGATGATTGTGGGTTGGCCTATTTCGCTTGCCGTCGCTGTTGCCCTCCCTCCGATACTGTATGCATTTGGGCTAAAGGGGACTTATGCGGCAATCGCCGCTGGTATCCTACTTTTTATCTCAGCCGTGTTCTACGCAACCTGCTGGATAATTTTGATCATACCGCGTTAGTAACAAACGACGCCAAGGCCATATCTGGCTTGCGAAAATACAAACACCAACGGCGCAGAAGTAATTCCCATCCAACCGATCACGAGATCGAGTTTATCCTTGGATAACGCGTCTCAGTGAAGGCCGGGACGCGGACTCTTCGATCTTCTTAATAGCGTCTCGCACTGCCTTCGCTTTCTGTCGACTGAGATGCTTGGGAAAATCGACCTCACCTTTGTCAAAAGAGTCAGCGGTCTCTTTCAGTTGCGGGATGAGACGTTGCGCATTGGCACCGTACTTCACCAGAATCTCTAAGATCTCCGGTGTCCGATGTTCACTCGCCCACGGATTTTGCGTTCGAAGATAATCAGCACAAGCTTGCATGCCTTCTTCAATGTGATGGGTTGCCAGAACCTTCAAACCATTAAGCCGCACGCCATCTGCAAACATTTCCCCGCTAGGAGCCGGCTTTTCGATCGCTTCCAAAATCGATGGAAATAGTGGCTCAAGCTCTTCATAACTTAGGTTTCGATAAACTTCGCTTACGTCGCTGCGAGCGTGTCCATCTTGGTTTTGTAGTCCGCGCACGATAGCGTTACGGAGCTTCTCGCGATCAACACTCTCCAGCGACTGCGTGCTGGTGAGCAGTTGGCCGAAAATGGCCGACGCCACGAAGCGCTGCTCCATCCCTCTTGGATCGGATGGCGAAACATCGCGAGCGATGATCTCCAACATTTCTGGCAAGGCAGGCATCGCTGGCTTTCCAATCGCCGCAAGAGCTGAGGCTGCGCGAATTCGGAGCCAGGAATCACTATGTTTTAGAGTCTGCTGCAGTTTCGGAACGGCCGGCGAGGCCGCACCTCGCATTTGCTCCAATGCGGTACACGCTCCAATTCTTGTATCAAGACTCTGCGAATCAAGCAAAGCGACAATGTCGGCCAACGGAGGATTTCGTCGGCGTGATAAAGCAGCCGCAGCCCGCTCACGAACGATCGGTGACCAACTACCTAAGCGTTGCAGCAACTCAGTATCATCGAATTGATCGTAAACACTGTTTCGGTCTTTATTGTCCCAACCACGGCCGTCCATGATGAGACTCTTCGCTTCTGTTGCGGACATCGCTGACATCGAATGCGGGCGCTTGCCCGTGATAAGCAGTTTATTCTGCGGTAACGAGTAAGCCAGCAAGTAAGCACCCGTAGCATCCCAACCGTGGTAGCTGTCATGCTCAGGTTCTGGGGGACCTTGGTGCGCGAATGATCCATCCCACCTTCTAGCCAAGTCAAAATACCAAGCCCCAAATTCTTCGGTCCAAGCCCCAGTTGCTTGAGGGCCCGCTTGCGCAACGGCAGGCAAAGCCCACAGCATGTTGAAGTAATTCCCAGTGTGCCCACAGTCTCGTTCGTTTCCGTGGGAAGCAACGGCCATTTTAGTAAAGAACTCCGCGTTCTCTTTTTCACCGAGTAGATGGAACAAAATGGCTGCCATTCCGCATTTCCCATTGTCTTCATGAGTTTCGATCCACGCAGGATGATCCCCATATGGCACCGCCCCCTTGCCTGCATAGAATCGCAAGAGCTTTGCGCTAAGTTCGATCGAGCGCGCGACCTCAGCATCATTGACACCAGCTTCCCGAGCCAAAACCATGCCGATGGTCAACGGCAATCCTGGCGAATTCATCATGCCATATCCACGCAGACGTCCATCTGGCAATGCAAACGTATGCCCCCATGAACCCACAGCACTTTGACCTTTCGCCGCCTCAAGCGCAAGCCTGCGCAATCCAGGCAACACCGAATCATCGCCTGTGGCCAAACAATACTCCGCCAGAAATATCATGACATAGCCATAATGCCATGTCCTGAAATCGTCTGTTTCAAATGCGGCGGCCCAGCGTGCTTCTCTTTGAAGCAAAACAGAATGCTGTGGATCGCCACTCGCCAGAAG
>JAFLCP010000068.1 GCA_017303505.1 Planctomycetota bacterium
GCTTAAAAACCCCCGGAGGCATCAACAAACTCAAGAAGTTACTCGCATACACAAATCCCACAGAATACAGGGTAGCCGTATGATCCATGCATAAAAAGCGCAACATCAAAAGCCGCAGGCTAGGCCGCGTTGGACTCGCCGTACTTGTAGATGCCAAACTAAGTTTGCCCCAACCTCACTTGTCTTGCTATCGAGTCCTGCGTAGCATCAGGATCGATAGCAGGACGAGTCCTGTCCGGCCTAGCCTGCGGCATACGGGTTAAACGATGCGCAGTTAGACACTCGTCGCGTTATCGAGTCCTGCGTAGCGTCGGAATCGATAGCAGAACTAGTCCTGTCCGGCCTAGGGCGGAATCGTTTAACCCGTACGCCGCAGGCTAGGCCGCGTTGGACTCCCCATACTGGTAGATGCCAAACTAAGTTTGCCCCAACCCCACACGTCTCGATATCGAGTCCTGCGTAGCGTCCGAATCGACAGCAGTACGAGTCCTGACCGGCCTAGCCTGCGGCGTACGGGTTAAACGATGCCAAACGCTACCTACGATTACAACAAGCCTTCAGCCCGATACCAATGGATCGTCTGATTGAGCCGTTCTTGCATCGGGAGAGGGAATCCAAAATTCAAATCGCGCAAGGTAGAGAGCGGCGAAACGGCCCAGCTTGGAGCCGAAGCCTCTCGGATTTTATCGCGAGTTAAATTGCTCTTTCGTCCCCACATCTTCATCCACAACTCACTGCTTGTCGCAATACCATTGGCCACAAAGAGTGGAATCTTGATGTTGCGAATACGCTTGATGCCGAGGGCACGCGCGATTCGATTGCCGAATTCCGCCAAAGAAGTTGGGTCAGGTTCCGCCGCAAAATAATAGCCGCGACCTTGCGTCGTTTCGGGATCTCCCTGAACTGCCTGCCCATGTTCAGCCGCGCGGATCAAGATGTCGACCAAATCATCGACATGGATCATCGAGAGTGACGGCGAAACATAGCCAGGGATGGGGTTCAGTCGCAAGTGTTTGAGCGTACGGAACAGTTGAAGAAATTCCATATCCCGTTGACCGTAAACAGGTCCGGGGCGAACAATGATGACGGGTAAGTTGCCACTCATTTCGCTCGCAACAATTTCGCCCGCTCGCTTGCTGAAGCCATAGTTCGAGACGGGTGTGCATGGATCTTCCGGTTTGCGGGCGACGCCTCTCTTGCCGGGGCCGCTGGCTGCGACCGAACTCACCAACACCAGTTTCGTCTTGCCACCGTTGTTCTTAGCGATGCTATGTGCGACAGCTTGAGTTGCATCGCGATTGGATCGCATCAACTCGCTCAGCGATGTGGCCGAAGTTTGGGCCGCACAATGAAAAACAACATCCACATCTCGCAACGCGTTATCAAGTTGCTCACCCGATTCGAGTCGGCACTTATGCACTTCAACTCGATCCGTGTTGAGCCACTTGAGATTGCTGGATGGGCGGACAACGCCGCGAACTTTCCAGCCGCGCGACATCAGTGTGTCGCATAAATTCGAACCTACAAATCCGTTTGCACCGGTTACTGCTGCGAAGCCCGACATGTTTCCTCTTCCTGCTCAAAAAGGAAAATAGTCCAATGTTTAGTTAGTCCACCTTGTATCTAAGCAGATGATCCTTTAACCACCGTCCCGTTAAACTCTGTGAATGGTTCGCAACCTCAGCGACAGAGCCTTCTGCGATAATTTGACCACCATCCGGTCCACCTGTAGGACCGAGATCGATCAAATAATCACAGACGCCTATCACATCAAGATTGTGTTCGATGACAACCACCGTGTTGCCTCGATCGACAAGCCCTTGCAATACCAGGATCAATTTTCGAATGTCTTCGAAATGCAATCCTGTGGTTGGCTCGTCGAGCAAGTAGAGCGTGCTCGCGGTTTGAGGGCGGGCAAGTTCACTTGCGAGTTTGATTCGTTGTGCTTCGCCACCGCTCAGTGTGGTGGATGGTTGACCTAAGGGTAGGTAACTCAATCCGACCTGGAGTAGGCAATCAAGCGTCCGCCGAATCTTGGGAAGGTTTTCAAAAAATATCGCTGCCTCCTCGATCGACATTTCGAGAACTTCGGCGATATTTTTTTCCTTGAATCGGACTTGAAGTGTTTGCCTATTAAAGCGCTTGCCCCCGCATTGTCCGCATAACACGACCAAGTCGGGCAGAAAGTTCATTTCGATTCGTTCCCACCCTTGACCTTGACACTTGGGACAGCGTCCGGGCCCCGAGTTGAAACTGAATCTTCCAGCGTCATACCCCCTATGTTTGGCATCGCGAGTAGTTGCGAAAACTTTGCGAATTTCATCGAAGAAACCAGCGTAGGTTGCAGGCGTGCTGCGCGGTGAACGACCGATCGGTTGTTGATCGATTTCAATGATACGATCGATCCATTCCGTACCGGTTAACTTGCGAAATTCTCCTGGCCTTCTCGCGGCTTGGCCGATCGCTCTGAAAACGGCTGGCGATAAAGTTTCGTTGATCAACGAACTCTTGCCACTACCGCTCACACCCGTGATACCAACCAAACATCCCACAGGGATTTTTGCAGTGACGTTCTTTAAATTGTTTCTAGCTGCCCCTTCTAGGACAAGCCACTTTCCGTCACGACTTTGTCGATTTTGCCGAGTGGGCATTCGACATGCACCACTCAGGTATCCTCCAGTCAAGGAGCCAGATTGTTGAGCTACCTCTTCCGGAGTTCCCAGCGCAACGACCGTTCCACCGTGTGCCCCTGCCCCTGGGCCCATATCGACTAATAAATCCGCTTGTCGCATTACCGCTTCATCATGTTCGACCACCACCAACGTGTTACCCATTTTTTGTAGTCGGCGCATGGCGTCGATGAGCCTCTGATTATCGTTGGGATGTAAACCGATTGAGGGCTCATCCAACACGTAACATACTCCCACCAAACCGGTCCCGATGCAGCTTGCTAAACGGACGCGTTGCAGCTCACCTCCGCTCAAAGATTCGGAACTTCGATCAAGCGTCAGATATCCAACTCCGACTTCTTCGAGAAAGCTGAGTCGTTGATCGATCTCTTGAATCAACGGTCGGGCAACTCGCTCGGCCACCGAGTCAAACGCCAGTTGTTTGAGGAAAGGCCGCAACTGTTGGAACGTTAAACCACATACATGTTGAATCGACTCGCTGCCGATACGAATCGCTAACGCCTCGCGCCGCAATCGACTCCCATCACAGCTCGGACAAGTGCGATAGGTCGAGAGCTTGTTTAACTCATCTTCGCTTTCGACCTCGCTCCTTAATTGCTGATAGGTAACATTCAACCAGCTATCGCTCTCTTCGATCGCATCCTTCATCCATTTTCGTATCGCTTTGGCGGGCCATTGATCTAGTGCTTGTGTCCATTTGACATCGAGCGCATCGAGATAAGGTACGAGCAGCTTTTTCCATTTTTTCTTTTCGGTCTCCGATAGATCGTTCCAAAACGAAATCGCTCCATCGTTTAAGCTGAGTGCCAAATTGGGAATGATGATTTCGGGATCAAGCGTTTTGAGCTGACCAATACCGTGACATTCAGGACACGCTCCGTAGGGACTGTTAAAGCTAAAGGTGCGTGGCTCCACTTCGGCATAACTGATTCCACAGCCTGAGCAGGCATATTTGGTGCTGATGGTCGCCTCTTGCCATGGTCCCTCGTTGGAACCGGGAGCTTGCCAAGTTGCTGTAACAATTCCGTCCGCAAGTTTAAGGGCGACCCTTAAGGATTCGGCGAGTCGCGTATCAACTCCCTCGCGCAAAACGACTCGATCAACGACAGCTTCAATAGTGTGATTTTTGCGAGCATCGAGTTTCGGTAGCGACTCGATATCGAAATTCTGACCATCGATGCGGAGTCGATTCAGGCCAGCTTGCCGAATCGTCTCGAATACTTCTTCGTGCAAACCTTTTCGGCCGCGCACCATCGGTGCCAACACCATGAGTTTGGTGTTGGTTGGCAACTGAAGCCAATGAGCGACGATGGCATCGGGGAACTGTTGATGTATGGGGGTGCCGCATTGGTAACAGAATATGGTCCCGGCCCTGGCGAACAGAACACGCAGATAATCATAGATTTCTGTAATGGTGCCGACCGTACTTCGCGGGTTTGATGAGGGTGGCCGCTGGTCAATGCACATCGTTGGTTCGAGCCCATCGAGCGTATCGACGTCGGGGCGTTCGAGCTGATCGATGAACTGCCTGGCGTAAACCGATAGGCTCTCGACGTATTGTCGTTGACCTTCGGCAAAGATGGTATCGAAAGCCAAGGAGCTTTTGCCGCTGCCGCTGACTCCGGTGATAACGGTCAGTCTTCCTCGGGGAATATCGATGTCGATGTTCTTGAGATTATGGGTTCGCGCACCTCGAATCCGGATCAACTCTTTGGAAACTTGGGGCGAATAAGCCTGTGACATGGATTGTTCCGTTCTATCTTGTCTCGACTAGGCCTTCAAACCTGACGATCCTCTATCCCGCCGGATGCACTATTCTGGTACCATATACGGGTGGAAAGGTTTTGGAAATTGCCAATTCAACTGCAGGTTGTAGTTCGAGTGAGGGGCCAAGTGGGCCGCCACTATACATTTGATGCCATGCAAACCTGGCTTGAACACAACTCGATGGATCGATCGTATGTCTATAACGTCGCCGAATCTGAATTCCTACCCTGCTGCTTCCCCCGCCTCAGGCACCTATTCCTGGCATCAACGTGAACAAGCGTTGCTCGCCAGTTATGCGACGTTCAGCCGTCACAATGTTCAACGCACCTACTCGGAGACGTTGCACCCAACTCGTGGACCATTCGAGCGCGATCGAGATCGAGTCCTCCACTCCGCCGCTTTTCGAAGGCTTAGCGGCAAAATGCAAGTCTTTACAGGCGAAATGGGGGACTATCATCGAACGCGGTTAACCCACACCTTCGAAGTGGCCTCTATCGCTCGCACGATTGGCCGTGCTCTCCGCTTAAATGAAGATCTGATCGAAGCTCTCGCCTTGTTGCATGACATTGGCCATCCACCCTTCGGCCATTGCGGTGAAGACGTCCTCAATGAATGTCTGCATGCTGCTGGCGGTTTCTCACACAATAAGTTTGCCTTGACCTTAGTTGAAGAATTAGAAACGCGATATAGCTCCTACACTGGACTTAATCTGACAGACACCGTTTTGAATGCCCAGAGATTTCGCGTTGCCAAAGACCCCGCACACATTCCCTGTTTAGAAGTGCAAGTGGTCGATGCGGCCGACAGCATCGCCTATAACGCTCATGATGTCGACGATGCCCTCAAGCTTGGACTGATCGGTTGGCAGGCTTTGCGGACGATCGATATCGTAAAGATGGCTGAATCGAGAGCTCGACAGAATTCACTTGCTCCCATTCCCGCAGATCGCCAACGCCCTGCCTTGGTACACGCCTTGATCGATTTGCAGGTACAGGACTTTATTCGCACCGCTACCGAAAGACTCGAAACCTGTGATGGGCTCGATAGCCAAGCCGTGCGAGATATCGGCGTGCGAATTTCGCTATCTGAAATTGTTGCCCTGCAAAGGCGGCAATTAGAGGTCTTTCTCTTCGATCGCGTTTATCGCCATCCACGCTTAATTGAAGTGAGAACACAAGCCGCTCAACAGTTACGCACCCTCTTTGAGTTGTTTCAAAAACACCCCGAACGTATGCCGCTTCGGTTTCAAGAGCGAGCGGCTCGCACTTCACTTCAGCAAGGTGTCGGCGAATACTTGGCGGGTATGACTGATCGCTTCTGTCGAGATCAATATCAAGCCATGGTCCATCTGGGCCAAGAGTCTGCAGCCGAATGGTAATCGTCGTCGGAAGACAAACGGGGGAATTATCCAATGCCTAGCAACATTGAAATCAAAGTTCGCTTGAAGAACCCCGACGAAACTTTGGCTGCCATTAAGCTGCGTTGCGATGGCGAACCGCAAGAGATCTGCCAAGAAGACCATTTCTTTATCATCCCTTCTGGGCGACTCAAGCTGCGGCTGTTGGCGGAAAACCACGGCGAATTGATTCAATATCACCGCTCAAATTCACCGGACCCTAAACCGAGCGACTACGAAATCTACACGACCACCAATCCGCGAAGTTTACTGAGCGTTTTGCAGAGGTCGCTGCCAGAAGGCCCGGTCGTTAAGAAGAAACGCTTGTTGTTCCTCGATGGAAGAACCCGCGTTCATTTTGATCATGTCGTCGGACTCGGATACTTCTTGGAACTGGAAGTTGTGCTCCGCGAGGCCGAAGATGTTGCCTGTGGATATCGCGACGCTGATGAATGGATCGGTTACTTGGGCATCAAGAAAGAGGACCTAATAGCGGTCGCCTATGCCGATCTTTTGCTTAATGACGCTCTATAAAAACTGGCATTGAAATCACCAGCCCTCATCAATCGGTGAGCGGTCGATCTACTGTTCGCGACTCATTGGCAACAATCGAGTCGCTGGAGCGAACGTAAAGGATCCATAAGCAAGCGATGGACAACACAATGCTGACAGTCGTCCAGCTCGCGTCGTAGTGAAAGCCACCCTTTTCAAAGGTGACGAAGAGATCAAGCCAAGCAGGTGAAGTTTCGCTGGTCGCAGCGCGAGACAACAAGATCGATAGACTGTTATGGATCAAGTGCATGGCGATGGTGCACACGATGCCTCCCGTTCGCCAAGCAACCCAGCCGAGCAGCATTCCCATAAACGACGCCGAAATGGATTGTTGCAAAACGCCATGAGTTAAGCCAAAGAATAAAGCGGAAACCAGAATGGCTCGCAACACACCGTTTTGACGGATAAGCCCACCAAAGATAAATCCACGGAAGGCAACCTCTTCACAAAACGCAGGCAATACGGCCAAGGTCAACAAGATCATCCAAAGAGGCGTATCGATGATCGTTTTGGTAATGCCAGACGTCGCCTCTATCATGGCTGGTGAAAGTGGATATACGGTGGTGACTGCAGTACTGAACCACATGGCCAACGGATGAAACGCGATGGCTAGCAGAATGCAAACGGCAAAGTCGATTGGTTTAGGTGCGTTCACTCGCAAGCTGGTGCGAACCGATTTGGTCAACATGATGGCCATCAATAAAGTTGGCGTCAGTATCAAGGCGAGTTGGCCAATGAGTACGGCCTTCGATAATCCCGCAAAATCGGAAATAGGTTCTGTTGATGCGAGGCTGGCAAAGAATTTCACGACCAAAATAATGGCGCCGCACAACATCGCTTCCATCACCGATGCTGTGAAATCGCGTTCTCGCCAAATCGATGTAATCCACATGCGTAGATCCCAGCGTTCATTTTCGCGGAACATCACCGATTCGCTTTCGAACTGGCGTACAGCCCAACGAATTGCGAGCAAGCAGCAAGTGATCGTAACCACGGCCACGATCGGCAAATAGCGAACCGCTTCCAAATATTGGCCCTCGACCAAGGCCCGCGATAATAGCACCATCCCAGTTACTGGCATCAAACTTGTACCTAATGAAAGTTCAATACCCGGAAGCATTGGAATCATGACGAAGGGCAACATCATCAACAACAATGGCATCAAATAATACTGACCTTCTTTCGTGCTGCGAGCTAAGGCAGCAACCGCTAATGCCAATGCACTAAAGAGTGAGGCCATGGGTATCAGAGCCAAAGTCAACCAGCCGATGGCATAGATGGGAGGCGTTCCTAACGATTCAGCAAGTCCACGCGCACCCCCAGCTGCCAATTGATTGCTCAATAGCGAAGCCGTGAACTGCATACTTCCCAAATTGAGTAACGCGGTCATACAGCTAAAGAAGATGACCGTCAGTAGTTTGCCCCACACAATTTCACGACGTCGAGCAGGACTGCTGAGCAGGGTTTCCAATGTGCCACGTTCTTTCTCGCCAGCACATAAATCGACAGCGGGATAGAAGGCACCTGTGAGGGCCCAAATGAGCATGATAAACGGTAAGATCTTCGACCAAACGATCGCTCGGCGGGTCGCTTCTGGAGCAACATCAACGGGCGCAATGTGCAAGGGACGAACCAGACGGGGATCAAAGCCAGCACCCTTTAGTTTCGTAGCAATCCATTCTTGTTGCCAAGCTTCGATGGCGATCTGCCAACGATTGTAGGCAATTTGCGATTGGTCGCGACTGCGGGTAAGGATCACTTCTAAGCCTCGATCCGATTCGTCGAGCAGATCCCCTTCGACCATTTCGCCCACTTGAGTTTGAGCTAATTGATCCATGTATTCGCGGAATCGAGGTTTGAAGATCACGATAAGATCTTGGTCCCCTTTATTCAGCATTTCAGTCGCTTGGGTCTGGAGCTTTTCATTGTCAAGCTCAGGAAGGGCCGAAGATGAAATCTTCACTAAGGGGGCGATGCTCTCAATTCCAACACGCGAATAGAGTTGTTCACCATCGACGAGACGTGGCGACTCTGGAATGTTTTCAGAGCCAAGAATTTTGATTTGTACAGGATGCTCGCGCGAAAACTGCGCGACTTGCAGCATCAACATTCCCATCAATGGGTAAAGCAGAATGGGAAGTATGGTGATCGTGAAGAGCGTACGACGATCGCGCAATTGATCGCGGAGCTCTCGGGAAAAGATCAGCTTCACATGCTTCCAATTCATGAAGGACTTCCTCCTGCGGCCAGTTTCTCAGCTCGCTCGCGATCGTAATTGGAGAGCATTTCAAAGAAGAGTTCTTCAAAGTCGTTTTGTTGGTGTCGTTCACTTAATTCGGGAAGAGTCCCTTCATCAAGGATGCAGCCGCGATACAAGATGGCGACTCGATCACATATGCGTTCTACTTCTCGCATGATGTGCGTCGAGAAGATCACGCATTTGCCTTCATCTCGCAGTGAAGCAATGATTTTGAGCAATGAGCGCGCGACCATCACATCAAGACCAACCGAGGCTTCGTCAAAAATCAATACGGGAGGATCATGGACCATCGCTCGCGCAATCGAAACTTTTTGTTTCATACCCGTCGACATTTTGGCGCCAGGTACATCGCGGATATCGCCCATCGCCAATTGCTGAAAGATCATCTCCATTCGATCTTTGAGACGATCTTCGGGTATGTCGTAAAGTTTGCCGAAATATTCGACCATTTCCCAGGCCGTCATACGGTCGTAGATGGCCGTATTGTTGCTCACGAAGCCGATACTACGGCGCACCTCGGCAGGATGAGTCATCACATCGAACCCATTGATCCGCACCAAGCCACTGGATGGCCTGAGCACTGTGCTCAATATGCGCAGGGCAGTCGTCTTCCCTGCTCCGTTGGGTCCCAAAAGACCGAAAATTTCACCCGGTTGCGCACGAAAACTGATGCCAGCCAGGGCGACAAATTCCCCTTTGGCTAGATCGGAGTAGACCTTCTTCAGTTTTTCGACTTCGATCATCCGGTGGGATCGCTATACGAATTTCCCATTGCTGGGACGGTATTGTGGACGGTTAAGTTGCCGGGCAAAAGTGACGTAAGGTGGTCACAGCTCCGAGCAACAGACGATTCTATCATCCAATCAATACAGCCTGCTTAGAGGTCGCGCCCGCTCAACTTGGGTGAAAAGGCTGAATCGTCGCCCTTCTGCGGGAACCGGATCGATACAACCGTAATAACAGGCATCCCGCGTACGTAATGCCTACCCTGCCGCCTAGTACAGATTTTCAGTCTGATTAGATCGTTTAGCCCGTTGGCCACGCTGCGCGAGAGAGGAGATAAGAGAGCAGAAGAGCTGTTCAGAGTAATCGTTCCGGATGCACAAATCGTTTAGCTCGTGTGGCTAGGCGTACTTCCGTTTGACACTCTGGGGGGTTGGACCAGTCCTCGACAGTTTCCTATTTCGCGGCTTTCGCCTATTTCGTGGTTCTAAGCGTGGTGCGAACCGGCAAAGACCTAGCCTCCGCTATCGCTACGGCTACGGGTTAAACGAGCCACATCCGCGATTATGCAGTTGCACTACAGTGTGACCAACTTGGGGGCACGCGGGTCTCGATTGCGATTGGCTTCAATGGCTCGCTGTTCTAACGCGGGATCCACCAATTGATAAAAGACGTCGCGTTGGCGCGGCTCAAATCCCAATTCACTAATGGCCGCTCGGATTTGATCTAAGGTCAAATAATGAACGGTGCCAGCCTCGGCCACCACATTCTCTTCGATCATCAGACTTCCCATATCGTTCGCACCATACAAAAGTGCTAACTGACCAATCTTCAAGCCCTGAGTCACCCAACTGCTTTGAATGTTGGGAATGTTGTCTAAATAAAGTCTCGATATTGCTTGCGTTCGCAAATATTCAAAGCTTCCAGCAGGCGGAACATGGCTCATGTCAGTGTGATCTGGCTGGAAAGTCCAGCAAATGTAAGCTTTGAATCCATGCGTTTCATCTTGCAATGTTCGCAAACGTTCAAGATGTTCAACTCGTTCTTCGAGTGTTTCGACATGCCCAAACATCATCGTCGCCGAGCTTGTTCCACCGAGTTGATGCCACACACGCATCACGTTTAACCAATCATCCGTCAGCACTTTGCCGCGAGTGATTTCTTTACGAACTCGATCGACTAAAATCTCTGCTCCACCACCAGGCAAGCTCCCCATGCCTGCTGCTTTGAGCCGTTGCAATACCGTCTCGAGAGGGAGCTTGTTCACTTTGGTAAAGTGATAAATTTCCGGTGGGCTGAAGCCGTGGATATTGATCATCGGAAATTTCGATTTGATATCCGAGAGCATCTCCTCGTACCAATCCAATTTGAACTGCGGATGCAAGCCACCTTGCAGCAAAATTTGATTTCCACCGAGCTCAACTGTCTCTGCAACTTTGCTTAAGAGTTCTTCGCGCGACAGCACATAACCTTCTTCGCTTTTAGGAGTACGATAGAAGGCACAGAAGTCGCAGACCGCGGTGCAAACATTGGTATAGTTGATGTTGCGGTCGATGTTGTAGGTTCGATACGACTCAGGGTGCATTCGGCGGCTAATCTCATCGGCCGCTTTTCCCAACGCAGTTAGGTCGCGACATTTCATCAACTCGCAGCCTTCTTCGTAGCTGATTCGTTCGCCAGCAACCGCTTTATCAATAATGCGTTGACTCATCTCACACTCTCTGCGTAACGGAAAGGAACACGACCAGCCGGAGCCAATCCTCGTCTCACGGCCGCTTCATAGAATTTTTCCAAGCCACTTCTTTGCTCAGGACCTAAATGGAAATGCAAGAACTCGCGGAAGTATCGCAAACACATTTCATAACTCAATCCGTAAGTCTCCGCTTCCCGTGCGGCAATTTGTTCAGCGATGTCTAAGCCGTGGTCGCGGGCATTCGATAAGACGTCCGCTAATTCGTGCGATTCAAAGCCGGATCGGGCGACCCACATGGCGAACACACATGGATAGCCTGACCATTGCTTCCACTTTTGCCCAATGTCCCAATTTGCCACCCAATCTCCATCGATCGGCTTCATCGCTCGATCGCCAATGATGAGAATCGCGTCGGCGTTGGCTTGATGCCAATCTGCATCGATGGGAAGCGGAACTGTTTCGGGCTTGATGCCGTAATTTTCGTAAAGAAGTATCTGCGTCAGGGCAGCGCTGGTCCGCGAGCCTTCGTCGAGGGCGAGTGTCTTTACCTCAGCAGGTGGAACGCGAAATAACACACGTACGCTCCAGACCGGCCCGAGACTCGCAATACAGGCATCCGAAATGATCGTGTAATCTTCGCCCCGAAAAAACTCCACCGCAGGAATCAACGCAACATCCAATTGTCCTGAGGCAAGCTGATCTGCCAGGCGACTGGGGAGGTCAAAACTCAGGCGGATTGGCGACGAACAACCTGGGACGTCGGTGCGATCGAGTCCCTCGACCAGCGGTTTGGTGTTCAGATAGGATACAGCACCGATCCGCATTTTCCGATTTTCCCCAAAATTTCCCCGATTTCGCGCCTAAAGCGGCCCAAATTATAGCCGAGCGGCCTCGGTTGCTCTAGGTGCCAGAGCATCCCCAAAAGCCCGCGTATTAAGGGAAGTACCGCATTTCACCTACGAAAGTAACGGGTATTGGGCAAGGAATTTGTCCGCTGCTTCGATTAGCGTTTCAGGAAGCTCTTGACGCCACAGCGCTGGGAGTGGTGCGGCAACTTGAACGACCTTCGCGTTTTGAGGGTTTCGGAATTGAACGATAGCCGAATGCAACGCCAACGAAGTTCTTTCACCACGGCTATCAACTTCACCCCATTGCCGGTCATCTCCATAACACCAGTCTCCGACAACAGTATGACCACGACTGGCCGACTGTATTCGGATTTGATGCATGCGCCCCGTTTTTAATTCGATGTCCAGTAAAGATATTCCGTCCGCGCTTGCCAGAACGGAGTAATCGAGTTCCGCATTTTTGGCTCCCTCAGTATCCGCTGTGGTAATCTCGGCCACTGGTCTGTCGGGAATCTTGCGAACAAAATCGAGCCATGTCCCTGATAACTGAGGAGGTATGCCACGCACTGCAGCCAAATAGCGTTTGTGAACCTTGCGGCTATGGAACTGTTCCCCTAATCGTTGCAGTGCGCGTTGATTTCGAGCGATGATCAACGTGCCCGATGTACCGCGATCGAGCCGATGTGGTAGCCCGACAAACGGTACCGCAGGAGAATCCGGATTCTTCCATTGCTCACGCAATACCGTTTCGACACTCTCAATCCCATGCGCGGCCTGCGTAAACAGCCCTGACGGCTTATCAATCACCGCAAAAAAAGAGTCGATTAAAAGAACTGGGATCGATGTCATGGTTATACTAAGAAAAAAACGAGGAACCCCGGCCACGTACAACCACAATCGTAGTTGACTAAAATTTAGGGTTCCTCGCCTAAGTTGTATTTTGTACCTCTTGCATCGAAGAGGTCAAGTAGAGAGTGATTTGGTCTTGGCATGAGCGAGATACCTTACAGTCAGTTCCGCTATCAGTTTGTGACCGGCAAACTGGCTGCTGCCGCAACCAAAGATATTGTGGCTTCACTCCAAAAAACATTTGGCTTCGCTTGTTATGTCGATGTGCTTCCCATTACCGTCGCCGCTTTGATCACACCCAAATGGTTGCAACGAAATTTGCCACTGCGAGACGATGTCGATTACATTGTCTTGCCAGGCTACCTCGAAGCGGTTCTTGACGATATCAAGAAGATTCTTCCAGACATCGCCGACAAGTTTCTATGCGGGCCTAAAGACATACGAAATCTTCCGCAACTCTTCGGCAGAAAGAAACTCACGTTGGATGATTATGGCGATTACAACATCAAGATCTTAGCAGAGATCAATCATGCTCCTCGCTATGACCTCAAGAGTCTCATCGAAACAGCGAAACGCCTGAAGCAGTCGGGGGCAGACATTATCGATATTGGTTGTGATCCCAACTCGCGCTGGAATAACATTGGCGATACATTTCGAGCGCTCCGAGCTGAAGGTTTTAATCTCTCCGTAGACAGTTTCGATGCATGGGAAGTCCAACAAGCTTGCGATGCTGGCGCTGAACTCGTTTTGAGCGTCAATAGCTCGAACATCGAAGCAAGTTTAGATTGGGGGAAAGAAGTTGTCTTAATCCCAGATCGAATTGGAACCTTGGAAGGTCTGGAGGAAAACATCGAGTGGTTGGTTCGTTACAACTCCATGTTTCGAATCGATCCCATTCTTGAGCCGCTCGGTTGTGGATTTGCGGCCTCACTAGATCGTTATCAAGTTGCTCGCCGTCGGTGGCCCGATGTACCGATGTTGATGGGGATTGGAAATATCACCGAACTTACCGACTGCGATAGTGCGGGGATCAACGTTCTGTTGTTGGGGATATGTCAGGAGCTCAAGATTCTTAGCGTATTAACGACGCAAGTGATCAATTGGGCGAGCACCTCGGTCGAAGAATGTCATTTGGCACGTATGTTGGTTCATTACGCCGAACGGAATGGCGTCCCACCAAAGCATCTTGAACCGAAATTGGTCATGCTTCGCGATCCCAAACTGAATCGATTTTCCAGCCAAGTACTGGAACAATTGGCGAGTAGTATTCGCGACAATAACTATCGGATCTTTGCTCAAGAGGGGGAAATTCATGTGCTAAGTGCCCAACTCCACTTGCACCATTCTGACCCCTATGAGCTAATGGAAATGCTCATGAAGCAGCCTCAAGTCACCAACATCGACGCGAGTCATGCCTTCTACCTGGGCTTTGAAATGTCCAAGGCTCATACAGCCCTAACACTGAACAAACAGTACGAACAGGACGAAGCGTTGAATTGGGGCTTTCTTACCCGCCCCGAAAAACACCATCGCCTAAGTCGCACTGGCCGTTCGATCGATAACCCGCCATCTGAAAAAACAGAATCGTAGCTCGAATGCTTCCCCTGGTACAACGACTTGAGCGAGTTCCCGACGTGACGCATGCGTTGCGAGCGTTCAGTACGCTGCCACGAGTCTGCTTGTTGGAAAGTGCGAAAGTTTTACCCGAACTGGGGCGTTATTCTTTCTTGATGGCAGATCCGTTTGCAATCTCGACCTGCGACCGCATTGATGCGGATCCCTTCGCGGAAGCCGAATCGCTTTTGCAAAAGTACACCGCCAAGACCATCGAAGGCTTGCCACCTTTCCAAGGTGGAGCGGCTGGGGTTTTGAGCTATGAGTTGGGCGGGTGCTTTGAAAAGATACCCGTTGCGAAGCATAACGAGTTTCCAATCCCCCTGCTCTCTTTAGGCTTTTATGATGTGGTCTTAGCTTGGGATCATGCCGAAGAAAAAGCTTGGCTCATTTCCCATGGTTGGCCAGAAACGACAGAAGATGCCAGAGTTCAACGCGCGACAGAGAGATTAAAACAATTCCAGACACTGCTCGAAACCAGCTCCAGCAAACCGGTCCCACCGAATCCATTGAGTTCAACCACCGCGTCCAAGACTACAAATTTCGATAACCATTTCCCAGCTCCCTGGTGTGGCAACTTTTCTTCTGCCGGTTATCGTCAAGCAATCCAAAAAGCGATTGATTACATTTACGCAGGCGATATCTTTCAAGTCAATTTATCGCAACGTTGGATTCACCCCGCTGTGTGCCCATCGCTCGAATTGTACTTGGAACTGCGGGCTGTCAACCCCGCTCCTTTTGCAGCCTATATCGATATGGATGGCACGGAGATCCTCAGCGCTTCACCAGAACGATTTCTTCGCATGCGCGATCGACACATCGAGACGCGCCCCATCAAGGGAACACGTTTGCGAAGCCCACATCCACTTGTCGATCTATGGGTGGGAGATAGTTTGACAGAGAGCCGTAAAGATCGAGCTGAGAATTTGATGATTGTCGATTTGCTCAGGAATGATCTGTCGCGGGTCTGCGATATTGAATCGGTGCGTGTTACCCAATTGTGTGGAGTCGAACGGTATCAGTATGTAGTGCATCTAGTGAGCGCGGTTGAAGGTATCTTGGCGAACGATGTACCCGCGTTCGATTTGCTGCGAGCCACGTTTCCAGGCGGCTCAATTACGGGAGCTCCCAAAGTTCGCGCCATGGAAATCATTGCAGAGCTTGAACCGACTACACGTGGAGCCTATTGCGGTTGCATTGGCTACATAGGTTTCGACGGCACCATGGATTGGAATATCGCCATCCGAACGATCACCGCCCAACAAGGTTGGTGGCAAGTGCAAGCTGGCGGTGGCATCGTGGCCGATAGCGACCCAAATTCGGAAGAGTCAGAAACCTGGCACAAAGCCCAAGGTTTAGTGCGCGCGATCGACCTAGTAAACCATAGGCATCGCCACACATGATATTGATCATCGATAACTACGATAGCTTCGTCTTCAACATCGATCGTTACCTGCGACGACTGGGGCAACAAACCGAAGTCCTACGCAATGATCGGATCAGCTCCGCTGAAATTCTAGAGCGCGGCTACACCGCCATTATCATTTCCCCCGGACCTCAAACGCCAAACGAAGCTGGCAATACGTTATCCATTATCAAGGATTGCAGTCGCATTCCGATCCTTGGCGTTTGCTTAGGGCATCAAGCGATTGGTCAAGCGTTTGGCGGCCAGGTCGTTCGAGCCCCACGCCCCATTCATGGCCAAACAAGCCAGATCGAGCATAATGCAACAGGCATCTTTGACGGGATACCCAATCCGATGCAAGTCGCTCGATATCATTCGCTGGTGGTCGAAAGAGATTCATTGCCCCACGATCTCGAGTTACTCGCGACTTGCGAACCGAACCTCGTTATGGCCATCAAACATCGAGAGCTTCCGATCTGGGGTGTACAATTCCATCCAGAGTCAATCATGACCATGGGTGGCTTTCGTTTGTTGGCCAACTTTCTCACACTCACCCAGCACACCGTAAAACTGCCGATCCCCGAGAGCGATTTTATAGGCAACGTTGGGCTGCGAGAAGAAAATGAGGATGGGGAGATTTGGGAGAAAATTAGGTGGGAGTGATTCAGTGATTCAGTGATTCAGTGATTCAGTGATTCAGTGATTCAGTGATTCAGTGTGAAGTGTGAAGTGTGAAGTGTGAAGTGTGAAGTGTGAAGTGTGAAGTGTGAAGTGTTTTCCACTGAATCACTGAAAACTGAATCACTGAACCACTAATGCTGAACCACTATAAAGGTTTTATAATGCCCTTGATCATCGAAGGAATTCTCGCGACGGAACATGAAGATGGTTCGTTGCACTATGCGCCGATGGGGCCTGTGGTGAATCGAGAGCTCACCCACTGGACACTTAAACCATTTCAAACTTCAACCACCTTTCGCAACCTGCAACGAACACGAAGGGGTGTTTTTCATGTCACCGACGATTGTTACCTCTTGGCTGCAGCTGCCATTGGCATCAAAGTCGAGGTGACCGCCTATCGTGAACCAAACCTGGGCTGGATCTTGACTGATGCGTGCCATTGGTATGCGTTGAGATTTGATGAATTAGATGTCTCGCAAGATAGGGCAGTAGCCACCGGGACCGTCATCCGTCAGAATAGTAGTCGACCATTTTGGGGGTGGAATCGCGGGAAACATGCGGTTTTGGAAGCCGCCATTCTGGCGACGCGGAAGCATATTCTCACTCGAGAACAAATTGTGCAAGAATGGGATTGGTTGGTGATTCGCGTCCAAAAAACTGGCGGAGACCAAGAACACCGCGCTATGAAGATGTTAGCTGACTTTTTGGAATTACCTTACGCACTACCGCTTGGGTAAACGGCTGATGGGGCTCGTGGGTTATGTGGAAAATCACCACTGGATCGCGTTTGCACTGCGGACTGCTCGAAACAGCGCCGGGCCATCCCTTTCGCTTTGGTGGAATTGGGATGATGGTGGACTCTCCTTCGGTGGTCGCAGTGTTACGACGCGGACCAACGGGAACTGGCATCAAAGTGCATGGAAGTCAACTTCGCGAGCGCCTTGAAAAACAAATATCACTTGCCCATGCGTTGAATTTTTATGTCGATCCGGCAGGCGGCGATCTTGAACTGGTCCAAACGCCTCGTCAGCATGCAGGCTTTGGAACCGGAACACAACTCGCTTGCGCAGCGGCTTCGTTAATTAAAGCCCAATGGATGCATACGACACCCAGCGGATCTTTGGGACAGTACGCGAACGGACCTGTACCAATGGATCAAATTTGGGAAAGCGCTACAGAGCTGATTCAATGGAGTGGACGCGGCAAGCGGTCGACCATCGGTGCATTTGGGTTTCTTCAAGGTGGCTTAATTGTCGATCAAGGACATAACGATCAGGGCTATGGTCAGTTGGGCCAAAGACTGGACCAGTTAGAATCGTTGCGGGTCGTCTTGGCCACCCCTCATCAAATTTCTACAGTCAGTGGCGGAGAAGAAGATCGGATGATGGCCGAAGTCGCTTCAAAACCGAATCCACATCGCCATGAAATGTGGGAACTGATTGGCCAAGTGATTGTCCCCGCCGCTCAGCAGCGACAATGGGACGTTTTCGGCACCGCGCTGCATGAATATGGAAAACTCGCTGGCGTTCAATTTGCCCCAATCCAAGGTGGCATCTATCGAAACGATCAAGTTGCTGAGTTAGTTTCGCGCATGCAACGATTGGGTTTAGGTGGCGTCTGCCAAAGCAGCTGGGGCCCCACGGTATTCGGCTTAACCGACGATGACGAACGAGCAACACGCACTGCCAATCAACTTACAGAATACTACAACGGCGAGGTAACCATTCAAGTAACGCAAGTTCGCAACCATGGAGCGACATTGGAACTTTTTTCCTAGACCAATATCGCTCCTGCTGAATCGACAAGGCAACTTAGCCGAGTGTTGTGGCTTTCTTCATTTTCTCTAGGCCCGTCTTGGCTACTTCCAACGCATCCTGCTTCCAATACTCGGGATTAAAGAGTTCAAGAGACAAAACTCCGGCGAACCCAGACGCTCGCAGATGTTGGAAGATATAGCCCAGCGGTGCAACTCCATCGGTTGGATAGACTCGATGAGAATCGTTGATGGTCGCCAAAGGTGGATCGGCTGGGTAATCGTTCATGTGAAAGACATGAATTTTGGTGCCAGACAAAAACGGCAATGAGCAAAAATCGTTTCCACCCTTATAGAGATGGTAGACGTCAGTCAGAATGCAAGCCTCGGGATGAGCCGCTTCGGTGGCGACAAACAGCACTTCAGACAGCTTATGCAAGTTTTTCGAAAAGCCCCAAACTTCAAGCTGTGGGGCCACTTCGAATTGACTCCCTAGTTCGCACAGTACGCGATAACGTTCGGCTGCAGCGCGTAGGTCGAGACCTGGTTTGTCGGTTGCACCGGCAGGTGGAGCTGCGATGCGACGGCCACCTAAAGAGCGAACCACTTCCATATCGCGACGAGCAGCTTCGAGTCCCTTTCGGCGCGCTTCTTCATCATCAACAATCCACTGTGCGAACGCGATGGCGCTTTCAACTTGCAAGCCTTCTGATGAAAGGACTCGGCGCAATTCGTCGAGCTTGCCACCCGACTTCAGATACTCTTCAACATCATTCAACCAAATCTCGATTCCGTCGTAACCTGCTTTGGCAGCGACTTTGATCTGATCGACGATTCCAAGTTTCTGTCCTCGGATGGTACTGGTGTTGAGGCAATATCGGAAGGAAGGATTCGTTGGCACGGCTGGAGGCTCCGCCTGTACGGGAAGAGGTGTGGACCCGATAACGCCAGCTGCGGCAAACGTTGCCCCCGAGGTAGCAAGGAACTGTCGACGAGAAAAACTGGAGTCGCTCATAGGTGGGTTTCTAGGTCTCAAGGTAAGGGAACGGATGCAGCAAGTTTGATCGAATTTTGGCCGCGAATCAATGCCCTATGAGAAACGGAGAGAAAGATGACGCCTTTTGCGTGTCCGGGGAAAGTTCGTTTAGCCCATGTGCTACGCTGCGCGAGAGAGGAGCCAAGAGAGCAGGAGAACAGGAGAGCATACACCGGGCATTTCGATAGCGGCGTTATAATCCCGCCAAGCGAATCGCCTGCTCTTTATACGCTAGCCCGACGAGTTGCTCCCAACTTTCTTGCAGTCGATACAAAACAGAATGGCTTGTAACTTCGGGTAGCAGCACACCATCTAGTGAGCGAGCACCCCATATGCCACCATTCGTACCGGTGAGAATAATCTCACGAGCCGACTGAAACATCTCGCTAGAGATATCTTCAAATCGAACGTTGATGCCGAGTTGTGCAGCTAAGGAAAGGGACAATTCCAGCGAAATACCAGGGAGTACATCTTCGCGACGTGGGGCTAAGATGTCCCCTTGAGCATCGACCATCATCACGTTGGCAAACGATGTTTCAGTCACTTGTCCGCGAGTCCCCAGCATCACAGCTCCCGCATGTGGCCCAGCTTGAGCGGCTTGTTGATCCGCTAAATAGTAGTGCAAGCGACTGCGGGTCTTGATACGAACAGGCCAGCACTCGTTGGGGACATTGCGAATCGTCGCTGTGACCAGATCCTGTCCTTGCACATACCATTGCGCTAAACGTTTCCACGGTAGCTCGGAAGCATGCACAATCCGGGTTGGCTCGGTGCCATGGACACGACCTGGTGTTGCTAAAATGACCAAGCCGATATCGTTGCCATCGCCAACCGTTTCCAACCCTGCAGCCGCAACTTTTTCGCAGACTTCGCTGAGGTCAAAATTTGCCCAGCGATTCCAGGCAATGCCAACTGCTTCGACGGAATCTTGTAGACGCGCGATATGACGTGGCAATTGAAAAAGTTTTCCGCCATACGTTCGCACGCGTTCGACCAACATCACACCTTGCAACACCCCCCAATCGTCCAGAGGAAGACTGGTTTCTTGATTGGTAACCCAACGTCCGTCGAGAAAGGCCAAGCAATCGTGCAGGCTGCGGTTAGTTGGCAGATTCATTCGCGACTTCAGGGGTGTATGTTGCATGTTGTTCGTTCCAATCATTCCACAAAACGTGGTCCATCAAGTGTACCGTACACGAGCATTCGCGATAGTAGCTGCGTTCGTCATGCGATCTACCTAAATCGCTGCGACAATCGAATTGTCGCAATCGCACGTTCTTAGGTGCAGCTACAGATGTACCTTCTGCGGGCGGCAGGTTGAGCCAATTGCGTGGCAAGACTATCCCGGCAACACCCGCTGCCGTTGCCCGTGAGGATGTCGAAATCAGATGGTAACGACGCAAGATGGGGTCATTCGAGTTGTATAGATTGACGAGCGAAGAAATCGTTCGCGACGCATTCTGATGGCGACCACCTTCGAGCATCCAGCCGCGATCGATAGCTGCTGCCATCAAACTGACACGAATCTCGCTGGGATAACTTCCGTCAGTAAGAGTTCGCCCGCATAAGGTGCCACCACCTAAGGCATGCATTGAACCTGTCACCGCACGAGCGCCGTAGCTAAATCCTATAATCCCAAGGGGCTTTTCAGGCGGGAATTGTTGCAGCAGTGTTCCCAAATAGAGCCCTTGCACTTCGGCGACAACTGCATTTTCGCGTACATCCGCCAATGCACGTTTCTCGCGTGTGCTGGGCCAACTAAAAATCGTGAATCGGAACGGAAAGTGGGCGCGCTGGGCCAAATAGCGGCTAATCAACAGGCCGCGATCGCGAGTCAAGTCGGCTGGCATCCAGTTGCCATGCACGTAGACAATATTGTGCAAGTCAAGACCTGCAGCTTTATCATCGTTACTCTTCTCACTTCCACGAACTGATGCCAGGTACTGCTCAATTGACGATTCGATCCAACCGCAACTTGGCAGCCAGCGCGACACTCGATACTTCGTTACATCCAACGGCGCCACACAACCACTCTGTGGTAATTGACGCGTACTTATCTCCCATATTTCTGCTGCTTCACCGACTGTATTACAAGGCGTGGCAGTGTCTGCATACTCAAGCTCTTGCTGCAAACTATCCGTCAATGCAATATCTTCACCCAATTCCATGGCAGCGATATCGCTCGCCACAACCGGGGAAGTAATTCCAATACTCGGAGCCGCAGCCAGCACAAGCCAACTGAAAGCAATCCATTTGTAGATGGAGTTGCTTGGTACAGCGTTCAGGAAAAAAATTCGATCGAACCAATTGTTCAATCGCAATTCAATACATTTCCAAATGTGTTGAAAGGTGGCCGCAGCAATCATGGTAACCGCGTTACTTCTAGTGGTGAGTGGGAAGGTGATAACTTAATGCCGCGAGTGCTTAGGCGGGATGATCATCATGATCGCTACAATCCCATCTTGGAAAGGTAGCTGAGCCACTCGCTGGTCTGTCCATGCACCATTTTGTTATCAGTCAACGAACTTGTTGACAATCAACTCTACCACCTTTTCCGATTGCGTGATGATTTTTGGCAACATCAAAGTTGAAAATTTTACACACGTTTCGTTTGCACAACGTTTGTCGTGGCGTAGAGTTGTTCGGCTGGGTATAGACCCTGCCGGTTGTACAGTTTATGTTTTCGGGGGGTTCTACAATGAGAAAGTTGTCTTTGCTTGCTGCTTTGATCGCAGTCAGCACAACGGGTTGCAATTTGATTCCACTACCATCCTGTTTCAATCGCGGCGATTCATGCCCAGCTATGGGTTGCAGCGCTGAAATGGGTATGCCGATGTATGATGGCTGCACAGATTGTGCTCCAGCATCAAGCTACGGTGTTCCCGGCTATCCAATGCCAGAAGCTCCAGTAACGACCACACCAGGTGGTTCTGGCGCTCCTATTACTGGCGGATTCCCTGCGAACCCATAACCAGATATCTACTTGGGGGCTGGCGGGGTTAGTGATTCAGTGATTCAGTGATTCAGTGATTCAGTGTTTCAGTGTTTCAGTGTTTCAGGAGGCTGTTGGATTCACTCAACCAATGGCGGAGGGGGACATGAAGTACAACGAATCAAAGAACCAAAGAATCATTAGGATTTGTGCCAGCGAAATCGAAGTCTGCCGCGTCGCTTGAGGGGTTGAGCTGCGGGGACAAAGATCCCTCGTTTCCAAAGGGGGCTGGAACCTTTTTTCACTCAGAAAAGGCTCCCGCCCCCTTTTTTCGTGGGTTTTTCTTTCCAAAACGTGCCATTTTGCCTATTTTGGTATCTATAGAAGGTTATCGCCACGATTGGCACCTTAATTGCACAAGTAGTGCATGTCCGGCTTCCACAGTCGCTCATGGTTCTAACCCACTTTCCCTGTCGGTCTTTAGGTCGAAACTATGAATCGCTTGACATCGAACCCCCTCCCCTACCCTATCGCCAAGACTATGGAACGCATTTTATGCGTTATCACCTTGGCCTTGAGCCTGCAGGTTTTCACGTCAATTACTGTTCAAGCACAAGAACCTGCTGAAGATGTCCCCGTTGTACCTGAAGGGGACGATCCATCCGCGCAAGAGAAAGATAAGCCCAACGTCCAAGATCCTGATCCATCAGAACCTGCCGACAATGAACCCGGCAATGCCAAACCAGACGAGAAGATGGACCAAGAGGATACGGATAAAAAAGATTCGAACACAGATAAAGATGAAGCCAAGTCCGAAGCGGAACCGTCAAAGCTCATTCAATACGGTGAGTATCGAACGGAAGAATTGGTACTGGGCATGAAGCTCACCGCCTCCACCGGCTTGTGCAAAGAAATCTTCGCCACAATTCCCATGCCCATGGAATACCCCGAACAAAAAGTGCGGGTCACCTCAACCAATTTCCCTGCGACAGCCCGCTACTATGTGCGACCGCTAACAGAAACCGTTCAGCAATTGGTGATCACGATGCCAGCCGTCGCTCCCAATTCCGTGGTCGAAGCCACCGTGCGCATTGAAGTGCAAAAGGCCAAGATCTTAGGTCCAACCGATCCCGAAGCCTTGGTGATCCCCAAAAAGATTCCTCGCAACTTCGCATCGTTTATGGGCCCCAGCCCCTTGATCGAAACCAACGATGCCAAGATTCGCAAAATTGCCCGTGAGATTGCTGCGACCAATCCACCTAACGCCTGGGCTCATGTCGAAAAAATCTATGACTATGTTCGTGAAGCCATCAACTACCGTGAAGGAAAAGCCAAATCGGTCTTGGATGCCTTGAAAGATAAAGAAGGGGACTGCGAAGAAATGAGCGGTGCCTTTGTTGCCATTTGCCGCGCCAGCAAAATTCCAGCTCGCTGTGTTTGGGTCCATGGTCATGCCTATCCCGAGTTCTATCTCGAAGATAAAGATGGCAATGGCTGTTGGTTCCCGTGCCAAGTGGCCGGTACACGCCAATTCGGCTCCATGGATGAGATGCGACCCATCCTACAAAAAGGTGACCGATTCAAGGTCCCTGAGAAAACCCAACCTCAACGCTATGTGGCCGAATACCTCAAAGTGAAATCGGTGGTCGGCGGCGATGGACCCGATGTCGAATGGATCCGCAACGTCAAATAGCCGACTATCGCACTCCAACTTTAGAAGCCCAAATTCACCATAATGCTAGCTAAGGAGTGTTGGCTTAGGGCACGATTTTGCTGCTACTCCAGCACCGGCACTGCTATTTGCTGGCATCTACGCTAACGGTCATGGCACTAGCTAGAACCTCTCTTGTTCTCGAAATGCTATCCAGCTACACTCCCGTGCCATAAGGTCGTGAAGCGTTCCCCGGCAGGTGGGATTTTCTGCTGGAGACGCAAATTTAGATCGCAATTTGGGAGCGATCGGGTAGACGTTTCCCTCACCAAGGCACACGACCGAGAAGGAATCAGGGATGGTTTCATTGCAATTTGAATATCCGTTGTTGAATGCTCGGTGTCGACATTTTGCGCAGCTTTTGTTCGCTATTGTAGGGTTGGGGAGCGTGTTCCAAGCAAACCTAGCCGCTCAACAGCCGAGCTATCCACTACCTCCACCACAGAACTTTGTTAGCCCGCAAACAGCTCCTCCATCGCAGGTATTGGTCCCAGCTCAAAGCAACGCTATGTCGGCGAATTCTTCGTGGCGCGGCGTGAATTATCCCTCGGGTGCCTCGACGGTGAATTATCAATTGCCGAGCCAATCCGAAGTCTTGGCTGATTTTGGCACCGAGCCCATGGAACGCGATGTGGGCTTGGTTCGCCAAAACGAATTTGGAAGTTACACCATTCCGATGACCAGCGGTGTCGATATCGACGAATACGAATGGCAAGTACTGCCCGCTGAAATTATGTATCGCTCGTACTTGGCCAGCCAAAAAGAATCGCGATTAGCAGCTCAAATCGTTAACGAAACCGATCACGATATGTTGTGGGATGGTTTCGCTGGTGGTCGATTCGGTCTGCTGCGTTATGGTAATCGCGACCCGATCTATCCTCAGGGGATGCAGATTGATCTTGAAGGGGCTGGCTTGGTTCGATTGGATGTTTACAACGATGTGGATGTGCAAAGTGTCGACTTTCGTGTGGGTGTGCCTGTAACATTCGTGTGGGGACAGCATCAAGTGCGAACAGGTTATTACCACTTGAGTTCACATACGGGTGACGAATTCTTGCTAAAGAACCCGACCCACAATCGCTTGAATTACGCTCGCGATACCTTGTTCCTGGGTTATGGCTACTACTTTACACCTGAGTTTCGTATGTATGGCGAAATGGGGTGGGCGTTTTACTCCGATGTTGCCAACGAATGGGAATTCCAATTCGGTATGGATTATTCTCCTCGCTTTCCTACCGGGACGCGGGGTGCACCATTCTTCGGTATTCATGGCCATATTCGCGAAGAGCTGGACTTTGGCGGCGGACTATCTGCACAAATCGGCTGGGCCTGGAAAGGGGAACGCGGATCGGGAATTTTCCGAACCGGTTTGCATTACTACAACGGCTTCAGTCCTCAGTATTCGTTCTATGACGAACATGAACAGCAAATCGGCATTGGAATGTGGTACGACTTCTAATTTTGTGACAGCAAAAACTGGGGTTTCCTTGAGTGCCCCAGTCGTGTTAAGTTGTTGAAGTTCTCGATGGAACGAGTGAGCAACTCACCATAGTTGCCGCAGAAAACAAAAAAACGTGCCAGTCGCTTAAGACTGGTTTGGTAAGAACCTTAAAGGGGAGATGTCACGGATGATTCTCCGGAATCGCAATTGCAAGTGGCTAAAGGATTCTTTGTTCGGATTAGCTTTTTCCGCTGTTGGCTTGGGTGCCACAGGGATAGCTCAACAGCCATTTAACCAACCGCGCGGGAATGCCGTTCAGGGCAACACAGGTGGCGGAAATGTGGCTCCACAAAACGGTGTTCCACAAAACGGAAATCCACAAGCCAATGGTTTTTCAACCGGTGGCCAACCTGCAGCGCCACAACAACCTGTCGGAAATCCTGCACAGCCTGCTGGGCCCGGTGTTCAACCCAATACGCCACCAGCCGATGCAGCTCCAGTCGCTCCATTTCCTCCCTTAGATGCTCGTTTGCAACAGTACTTGGAGCAAGTTCTCGGCGCCTGGGAAAAGGCTACATCGGATATCGAACGCTTCCGTTGTAACTTTACTCGCTGGGAATATGATCCGACCAACGGTCCTGCAAATACGCATTA
Organism: Planctomycetota bacterium; assembly: GCA_017303505.1. GTDB lineage: Bacteria > Planctomycetota > Planctomycetia > Pirellulales > Pirellulaceae > JAFLCP01. The sequence goes on from JAFLCP010000068.1 coordinate 26,006, forward strand.
CACTTGGTCGCGCGGCATTCTGCGTTACATGAAGCCCGACAAAGGCCTCTTCCGTGTCGACGATATTCTCTTTTACAAGCCATCGGCCGATAACGGACAAGCAAAATATGAAGCGATCAAAGATCGTTTCGGTGATTATTGGATTTGTGATGGCAAGTCCATTCACATCTACGAGCGAAATGAGAAGAAAGTCAAGCGATATGACTTGCCACCTGAAATGCAAGGTGTGGGAATCTATCAGAGTCCCCTACCCTTCTTGTTCGGTGTAAAGAGCCAAGAAGTACAGTCACGTTATTGGATTCGCCCTGTTCCGCCTGAGAACGGTTCTCAAACGGAAGTTTGGTTAGAAGCATATCCAAAGGGTCAAGCCGACGCAGCGAACTACCAAAAAGTGCTGGTTGTGTTGGATGCTCAAGAAGTGTTGCCTAAAGTTCTCGTTGTGTTTGATCCTAACTACACACCGCAGAACCCACAGCGAACTGTGTTTGAATTCACCGAACGTGAACGCAACTGGACTTTGGTGGATCGCATCAACGATATCATCAAGTTGAACGAAGAGTTTATTCCTGCCGCACCACCTAAGGATTGGAAAATCGAAGTGACTCCGATCCAATCACAAGATGCTGCACCACCACGTGTTGCCAATCCAAATCAACCGGCCAACACCAATCCAATTCGATAATCGTTGGCAACAACAGTCAGAACCGTTTCAGGGAATCCACGTTCAGCTTAGAAGTTGAACGTGGATTTATTTTTTCCAGTAGATAACCGCGTTATGCGTAGCTCGCCCTACCGCGATGATTTCATCTTGGCCATCTTGATTTAAGTCGGCGGTCACCAAGTCTTCTACAGCAACTTGTCCTGGCTCGATCAGTTGACGTTGCCATTGACCATCTATCCGTTTGTAAAGCCGAACACCGCATCGATGCGAGGCATTTTGATCGTCACGTACTCCGGCGACCAACTCTGGGGTGCCATCATGATCGAAATCCGACCATGCGACAGCGTGTCCCCATTTCAACTCGGTGTCTACTTCTGTGCGTTTCCATAAGTTACCGTTGTCAGTCGTTTTAGTTGGCGCTGCTTCGGCATACACGACAACTTTATCGCCGTGCCAAGGTTCAATTGTGGCAGCCAATCGGGCTCCAGGTTGGGCGGCTTGCCACACTTTAACTTCACTCGATCCAATCAATGGTGCGTTCCCCACTTGTCCGCTGCCGATGTGGACCAGAGAAGCTGGCTTATCCCCTTCTTGACGAACGAGGGTTAATCCTTCAAAGCTGGCTGCTACGATTTCGTGCTTACCATTTTTGTCCAGATCGACAACGTCAAGGTTGTGCATCACCTTCAGTGAATTGGTAATAACAGACGGTTCCCAATTTGCTGTACGAGGCTCCTGAGGAATCACATAGCGGAGCAAGCGAATGCCATGTTGTGTCAGTTCCGGTGGCCGCGTTCCACGCCCCTTTAGCGGAGCCACAATCAGTTCCTGTTGACCATTTCCGTCGAGGTCGGCCCACGCCATTCGATGCGTTGTCGGTTCGGTGCCAATCTCGCGATAGGTCCAGGGTTGGGTTGGATCTTCCCCAGCGAATAGCAAGCCAATTTGCCCACCACTGTCACTGTTACCGAATTGCCAGTCCGACCCTACGGCCATATCGAGTCGGCCATCATTGTCGATGTCATGAATAGCGACACAAACGTTATCAAATTTGGCATCTGGCGTGGAATAGATCTCGTGCAGCTTCCAGGTCGGATTCTCAAGCCACAGAATCCGTTTCGAATCGACAATCACAATATCCAACTGCTTATCGCCGTTGATGTCGGCTGTACGAACGGCGTATCCAACTTGCAGAGTGACAGGCAGGACGTCAGCTCGCCATTCAAATTGAGCGCGCGCGGTAGAGCAGAACGTTAGGAGCAGTGTTGCTCCTAACGAGAAATAAAATCGTTTCATATCCGCCTCGTCAGAGATGATCGATTATTCGTCGTCGCCACGTAGCTTGGCGAGTACGGAATAATCTTCCAGGGTGCTCGTGTCACCAACATGCTCTTTGCCTGATGCGATATCTCGCAGCAATCGTCGCATGATTTTACCGCTACGCGTCTTCGGTAGAGCGTTCGCAAAATGGATGTCATCAGGTTGAGCTAATGCACCAATTTCGTGACGCACATGTTTCTTCAGTTGATCGCGAAGCTCGTCGGTTGGTTCGACATTTTTCAGCGTGACAAAGGCCGAGATTGCTTGACCGCGAATCTCATCGGGTTTGCCTACCACAGCGGCTTCTGCAACGGCAGGATGGCTCACCAAAGCGCTCTCAACTTCAATGGTGCTGAGTCGATGTCCGGCGACGTTAATCACGTCATCGATGCGGCCCATGATCCAGTAGTATCCATCTTCATCTTTGCGGGCATTGTCGCCAGTGAGATACATACCCTTGATCTTGGTCCAATATTGCTCTTGATATCGTTGATCGTCGCCCCAAATACCTCGCAACATCCCAGGCCAAGGATGGGCAATACACAACATGCCCCCTTTCCCTTGAGGAACTTCAGTGCCTGTATTGTCAACGATTTTGGGCAACACACCCGGCAATGGACGCGTGCAACTCCCTGGCTTTAGCGATACCACTCCCGGTAGTGGCGACATCATGATGCCACCGGTTTCCGTTTGCCACCATGTATCCACAATGGGACAACGACCGCCACCGATCTTGCGGTAATACCACATCCAAGCTTCAGGATTGATCCCTTCACCCACAGATCCCAAAAGGCGAAGTGTGCTCAAGTCGTGCTTGTCGACGTGGTGGTCACCCCATTTGATGAAAGCTCGAATGGCAGTAGGCGCCGTATACAGTATCGATACTCGATACTTTTCGATGATGGCCCAGAAGCGATCTTCTTCCGGATGATTTGGCGCACCTTCATAAATGACTTGCGTTACACCGGCAGCCAGAGGTCCGTAGACAATGTAGCTGTGACCAGTAATCCAACCACAGTCCGCCGTGCACCAAAATACATCTTCATCACGATGATCGAAGACCCATTGGAATGTTTTCTTGGCATACAAATTGTAACCTGCGGTGGTATGCCGAATTCCCTTAGGCTTACCGGTCGAGCCACTGGTGTATAGGATAAACAAGGGTGTTTCACTATCCAGCGCTTCAGCAGGACAATCATCCGAGACATCAGCCAACAACGCGCTCCATGTAATGTCGCGTCCTTCGGTCATCGGTACTTTGTTGCCCACGCGTTCATAGACGATGCAATGTTTAACGGTAGGACTCTTGCTTAAAGCTTCATCGACGTTGGCTTTGAGTGGCAATACCTTTCCGCGACGATAACCTCCATCGGCCGTCACAATGACTTTAGCTTTTGCGTCGTTATTTCGATCGGCAATGGCTTCACCTGAAAAGCCACCAAAGATGACAGAATGAACAGCGCCGATACGAGCGCAAGCCAACATCGCCACCACAAGTTCGGGAGTCATGGGCATGTAGATGCTGACGACATCGCCTTTGGCAACGCCCAATTTCTTCAACCCGTTGGCGAATCGAGACACTTCTCGCTTTAGTTGAGCGTAGGTTACTTCGCGAGTGTCACCTGGCTCACCCTCCCAAAGCAATGCCACACGATTGCCATTACCAGAAGCAACGTGAGCATCCACGCAGTTGTAACACGCGTTGGTTTTCCCACCGACAAACCACTCCGCAAACGGTTCGTTCCATTTCAAAGTGGTGTGGAATGGTTCGAACCAATGAAGTTCCTTCTTGGCTAAATTGCTCCAAAACCCTTCGGGGTCCTTAATCGACTGCTGGTAAAGATCGTTGTATTGAGCTTCACTGTTGATCACAGCGTTGCGTACGAAGTCTACGCTTGGTGGAAACAAGCGAGTCTCGTTCATCACGGTATGAACATCACCAGTAGAATGGTCCGACATAGTTGGAGCGCTTTCGTATCGAAAATCGTCAGGAGAGGAAGGCAACGGGGGCGGTGAGGAAATCAGCAAACAGTCTCCCTCTTCGCCCCGGGGCAAAGGGAGAATTCTAGTTTTAGAGCCTTGGGGCTGTCAATTTAGCCAGCCCCCCGAATCTCTGGCAGATTCCGATCCCTTAGCTCACCTTGTAGCCCAATTCGACCAATTTTTCCGTCAGAGCAGCCTTTGCGGGCGGATCTCCATGGACCAAGCGAATCTCAGCCGGTTTTTGGGGAATTCCTGTCACGAAATGAATCAAGTCCGCTTGGTCTGCGTGGGCAGAGTAACCCGAAAGGCTGTGAACTTGTGCATTAATGGTGTAAGAACGTCCGTCCAGTTTGACCCACGACGATCCCTCTTGAATGTACGAACCTGGGGTGCCACGCGCTTGGTAACCTACAAAAACCACATCCGTAGTCGGCTCGCCCAGAAACTCTTTGAGATAGTTCACCACGCGTCCACCGCTGCACATACCACTCCCAGCAATCACCACCGCTGGACGTTTCGTCTCTTTCAGATCCTCGACTACTTGTCGATGGTCTTTATGCGAATCGATCTCCATTAAGCCACGGAACATCAGCGGCTGTTTATCCAAAGCGAGCACATCTAAGGCTTCTTCGCTCCAAAACGGCTTCATCGAGTCATAGATGTCGGTCAGTCGATTACCTAGAGGCGAATCAACAATGATGTCGACATCATCCAACGCGCTGCATTTTCCAACCTTCACAAGTCCTTCCAAAATGAGGTTGAGTTCGTAGAGCAACTCTTGCGTTCTACCTAAACTAAACGCAGGAATGATGGTTACACCCGCATTTGCCAAAGTGTGGCACAAAATTTTGGAAAGTTGTTCAATGCGTTGCTCGCGGCCGATGTGACAACGGTCGCCGTATGTGCTTTCCAAAACCAAGAAGTCAGCGCGTTCAGGGCTTACAGGTTGGCGAAGGAGTGGCTGATGGGATGCGCCAAGGTCGCCACTGAAAACGACTCGTGAATCTTCATAGTCAAACTCCAGGTAAGCTGAGCCTAGCACGTGTCCTGCAGGTTGGAAGCGGACCTTTAATCCTCGCCCCATATCACTCCATTGATGATAAGGTAGCGGTTTGAGCATACTGCGAATCGTCCGCAAAAGATGTTCGATTACTTTCTGTTTGCGTGTGATTCCCAAGCGAATTGCATCTTCAAGCATCAGTGGCAACAAGGCCGCAGTCGGCTTTGAGCAATAAATCGGCCCCTTAAACCCTGCGTCGATCAAATAGGGAATACGTCCCACGTGATCGATATGCACATGCGTCAAAAACAAACTCTCCACGTGGTCCAGTGGGAAATCAATCACGGAGTTTTTCCGTCCTTGATTGTCTTCACCTTGAAAGAGGCCGCAATCGATCAACACGGATCGTTGATCGCTAACGACTAACTCATGACAGGAACCTGTGACACCGTCGTAGGCACCGTGATGGATAATGTCCATCAGTTACCCCCTTCATTTTTTGGAGAAGATAAAGTTCTGATCCATTCATTCAACAAATCGACCGCTTGTTGATCGACGATCGAGGTCGCCAATTGAGGCATTTTACCGTTTTCTCGCGTGCTCACACGACGTAGCAAAACGCTCTCCTGCGGTTTACCTGCTGACACAATTTTGGCGTTCGGAATATCGAACGTCATGTGCCTCGGCGTTTCATTGACTAACGCGCATTGCTCTAACGACACCTGATACCGCAAATCCATCGCCGCATTGCCACCGCCAGCAGGTTGGTGACATGAAGAACAATTCGAATGCAAGTAGGCTCGAACCCGAGCATTAATCTCTTGCGTCGAATCGTATGGATTGGCCAGTCGCGGAAGCTTTTCGGGGGGAAGTGGTAACAGCGTACTATCGCTCGCAAAGGAACGCTGTGGTTCTGCAGAACTGCTCGATTTTTTCGCATAAGACCGTGGAGGAACCTTGAAAAATCCCAACCGTTCCAGCAGAGCGAGTTGATTCTCGGTCACACCGTCGTAGTCAAAATCGCGATTCATTTGGGCCGTTTGTAGCCCGAGCGTATAATTCGCGGCTCGACTATGACACACCATGCACTCAGCTCGACTGGGATAATGCCACGTTTGTTTGCGGACTCCTTCAGGCTGTGAAGTATCAACAACTTGAAACTCGACATCCTGACCTTCGCTCTCGACCAACACAGCGTCGGTCCCAGCATCATTCCAGCGATACGAATAGCCGACCCATTCGTTTTGTTCGCGAAGCATAAAGCGAGTTTCGATCCATCGCCGCTGGTTACCATTGTCACTTGGGAAATCGAGTGCAAAGCTTTTGATCAGCACCGTTCCGTTGGGGAATGTCCATCCCATTTCATTTTGGAACTCGATTCGACGAGGCCCCTCTTCGTTCGTGGGAATGACGAACCAGCGTTCCTTATGAGCACCGTCACTCCACAACGGAGAATTCACCTCATAGGGAATCGCACCGGCGATAAGTCGATGTTTTTTCACATTTTCGAACAAGCCACTCTCGCTTAGTTTACGTGGAAAACTCTGCGAGCGGTCTTCGGCAGTGTTCGGCACAAGTTTCAGAATGCTCTTGCCTAGGTGGTCGAGAACCCAGAGCTCGCCATCAGGAGTTTCCTCGAAGGCCGTGATTCCAGCGGCTGTATCAGCGATCTCGCGTCGTTTCACCACTTGCTTGCCATCGTGCCACAGCCCCCAAATTTTGCCTGTCGAATAGTCACCATAAATGTAAGCTTCCTGTAGCAAAGAAAGCGCCGGATCATCTCCGTGGTAGACGACTCCCCCCGTGAGTGAACGGGCTTCGCTGTGATGATGATCGACCGTTGGAGGTTGAATGGGTTCTGGTCCGCGCGGTCGGTTGATATAGAAAGGCGAGGCACCTTCCATAACGCTCCAACCATAATTCGCGCCGCGCTCAATAAGATAAACTTGTTCCCAGAGATCTTGACCATTTTGACCGACCCAGATTCGGCCTGATTTTCGATCGGTCGTGATTCTCCATGGATTTCGCATTCCATAGGCCCAAGTTTCTGGACGTGTCCCAGCTCGACCAACAAATGGATTATCTGTTGGAACTTGGTAGGGTTGTTCGGCAGTACTTTCGCGGACGTCAATTCGCAATACCTTGGCAGTAAGTTCCGTAAGGTCTTGGCCACGCAAATTGGTGTCTGAGTCACTCGTACCATCACCGGTGGTTACATACAGCAGTCCATCGCGACCAAACGTTATCGCAGCGCCATTGTGCCCATTCGATGGCCATTCAATGATGGTGAGAGGCTCAACTAGTTCAGCCTCTCCGGCTGCCAATGCCTGAACCTTGTAGCGTGTGATGCGCGAGTGCATCGCTTCATTCACATACGGTCCATTCGAACCGATGTAGAGATAAGGTTCAGCGGGATAGTTGGGATGAAAAAGTAAATCATAATGCACAGTGCCATTGGCAACTGGAATCGCTTCGCGCATTGGCCCCAGGCCACGGTTTCGATCGAAGAAACCAATTTTGGAAGGGCCATACGCTTCAGCTTGCGTGATGATCCATACACGATCACTCTGCGGCTCATGACGAATGGCGATGGGCAAATCGATTTGCAATTTGGGGAACCGATTGATGGTGGTAAATGGCAATGGTGGTTCAGGATTCCCCGTCACTTTAGAAGTGGTGACTGGTATCCTTTCGGTGAAACGCGAATGCTCTGCTTGTTTGGGGGCGACTGGACCTAAAAAACGGATAGGCACAAACTGTTCATAATCGTGAAAGGAACGTCGCTTGAGCGGGGCGATACTGGTAAGCGTTGGTTCAGTATCCGACGCGTTGAAGTCGTATCGGCATAACGAGTAAGTCCATGTTTCGCCTGGTTCAGGTCGACCACCTGTCGGTCCAAAATCTTCCCAGGCAAGACGAAATTCAACTTCCCAAAAGCGGTCATTATCCGCGCGGTTATCGAGAGTGCCGTCGAGGTGCACCGCCGATTGAAAATCGAATATGTCCTTCAAACGAAACTCGTCATAGGCATTGGGGCCACGCTTCGGAATGTACAAATCCATTTGTACGTTGCCCGGAGTGACATGGAACTCGTAATAACCACCGTGTGATTGGGATGGTTTTAGAAAAACTTCAAAGACATCATCATTCCAAGTTCTGCCATCCCGCTCCTTGACTGTCGATTGCAGATCTTTGTCTTGTAGCTTCGCCCAGAAGTAAACGTAATCTCGATCCCACAAAATCTTGGCCACCGTTGGGCTGATGCGTTTCTCACCCTCTTCACCGAGCCAAGCCATACGAAAACTCTGAATCGTTTGGGCCTTTTCCCAAACAGCTTCATCACCTTTTCCATCGATGATGGGGGGCGTGGGTGCGAAGGTGCAAGGATAGGGGGCAATGTCTTCTGGTTCACAGGCGTCCAACATTGCAATCAAGTTGAGCGAGAAGGCGCATAACCAAAAAAGAGTGATTGTTCGAGGAATCATATTCATGGTCTGAAGCATCGGATAAGGCCAACGATCAGGTCTACAGGCAATCTGGACAACCTACTATACTGTCCTGGCAGCGTTGGTGTTGCAACCGTTCGAGCTGTTTAGCCTGTTTGCTTCCAAAAGTTGCCCTTAATGCGGAGCCGTTACGGTTTTCACGTTGGGTTAACCACTGATTTTTCCCTTGAAATACATCTCCATATGATTCGCGCGTCCAATCAGATAATGCCCCAGGAAGCCCGTTTACGACAAGGGGCTTGGCTTTTCCTGGCGATGTTGGGAGTGTTTTTCGTCTCGTGCATGATTTTGTTTCTGCTCTATGCGTTAACGCGCGATCGGCCTGACAACCTCAAGGTTTCGCCGTTGCTGCTTCCTCCCAGTTTTATCGCAACCACTTTTCTATTGGTGGGGATTTCAGCCACTCTTCACCTGGCCGTACGAAGTGTGAGGAGCGAGCAACAGGTAGCCTTACGACGTTATGTAAGCTTGGCCTTTATCATGTCGATTCTCTTTCTGATCTTTCAATCCTTTGGAATGGCTTGGCTAGCGATTGTCCATTTCAAAATCGATAAGCCCGAAGAGACGCTGTATGGCTTAACGTTCTTTCTCGCCTTTGTTCATGCCTTACACGTTGTTGGTGGCGTGGTTTCGATCATCTACGTGATGGTCAAAGTGTGGCGTTTGATGTATGACCATGAGAACTATTGGGGCGTGGTCTATTGCGCTTGGTATTGGCATTTCCTCGACTTGGTTTGGTTGTTTATGCTCCTCAGCTTTGCTCTGGCCGCAGTCTTAGCGTGAGCCTCTTCCTCCAACAAACCTTCTCTCACCATCCCTCCTCCGTTCGCTGACGCGCTAACCCGACCACGATCAAGTTTACAATTTACGACAACACCTCCCGCTATCGGCTCGAATTCCTAATTCCTAATTTTTAATTCCCAATTGCCCCCTATCTTCCTAGCGGCTGTCCCGATTGCAAATAGGAAAACAGGTCTCGGACTTGCTCTTCCGTTAGTTTGTCGAGCAATCCATCCGGCATGATGCTCTTCGCCGTCGCTTTGTATTCTTCGATGTCTTCCTTAGCGAGCGTGATGCTTTGTCCGCTGGCTTCGCGCAGAGTGACAACTTCTTCGTTATCATCCACGACGAAGCCGGTTACAACGCGACCGTCAACGGTTAGAGCTTGGAAGGTCCTAAACCCTTCGCGAATCTCCTGGCTGGGTCGCAATATGCTCAAGAGCATGGTGCTGCGATCATCGCGATTGTAGCGAGTCAATTCCGGGCCAATGTCACCTCCTTCATTGAAGAGCTTGTGACATTTGCCGCAATTCTCAAGGAAGAGCGTTTTGCCCTGATAAGGATTGCCACCACTGGTATCAAGAGTCTTGCTCCATCGAGCTAACTCGACGCGAGTTCCTTCATCATCGAGCGGTTTGGTTTCGGGGACTAATTGCTGTAGCTTCTGTTGCAAAGTGATTGAGTCATGACTAGCCAAAAGATCGCGGATCTCTCCGGTAATGGTCGCAGCGGATATTTGTTTCCCTTCGATGGCCATTAAGATTTTAAGGCTTGAAGATTCACGACGGGCCAGTATTCGCAACAAGGCGGCTTGAACATCGTTGGGGAAAGAAGGCAATTGCTCAAGTAAGCCTTCGACAACTCGCGGAGAGGAAACCGATTCCAATGCGTAAAGCGCCTCGATACGTGTCGAGTTTGGCTGATCGGATGTGGCTAATTCGAGCAGGTCCTTTTCGAAAGCGGAGTCGCGGATTAGGCCTATAGTTTGCAAGAGTTTGAGCTTATCTTCGGTCTTTGTCTGCGGGTCGCGCAACAGTCGTTGGGCTTCGGCGATGGCTCCTTCATCCTTAAGTCGCAATCGCAAAGCTAAAGTACCGCCACCCGAAGCGAGGACAGCCTGGACCAACTCGGTTGGCAAATCAAGCGAAACACGCGAAGCGGTTCCTTGATCGAAACCCCGCTGCAATCCGACGACTGCTTTCGTCGATTCGTTCAGTGCGGCACGGTACATACTGGCAACATCCAGGGCGTCCTTGCGGGTTTGTGTACTCAGAAGTTTTCGCACGACGCGCTCAGACACAAATTCAACCAACCAATACGACTTCCAAGCAGCGGGATCGTTCAACCATGTCAGTAGTTCTTTGCGACCTGTCTGTAAATGGGGTTCGAGCCCCCACCACAACAATAAACCATAGTTCGGGTCATCGCCCATCGATTCCTTGTTGGAGAGTGTTTGGATAATGGCAATCGCGTCTGCTGCCGCCAGTCTTTTCGCGGTGCACGCCAATTGACAAAGTACTTCGGGATGTGTCTCGGATGTTGCCAGTTTCCGTAGTTCGGGAGCATATTCGCTCGCCGAATCTTGCCAGTCGCCGATCAAACGAACGCTCCACATGCGTACCGCCGGATTGGTATGATTCAAAGCCATGATCCAATCTTCGCGACGCATGTTCCCCAAACGCTGCAAAATCCAGAGAGCTTCTAAGGGCGCGTAGATGTGATCTTGTTTCAACGTTTCCCTCAGTTGCGCGACAACTTGCTCATGGTTGGTGTGGGCTTGCTGAATGAGCCATTCACGGGTCACGGCACGGATCGCTTGCGACGGACTGGAAAGTTGTTGCACTTGTTGTGCCAGATCCATCTTCGATACGAGGGCTAATTGATTGAGAGAGCGTTGCGGTTTTCCCGAACTGCTGATGCGATAAACTCGACCTGTGTTAGAGTCGAGCATTCCCAGGTAATGCTGCCCGTGGGCAATAAACTCTTCACACCAATCGGCTACATAGACATTGCCGTCGGGCCCAACTTGGATATCGATGGGGCGGAAGGCAAAATCCTTGGTAGAGATGGTGTTTTCGAGATCTTCGGTGGCAAAAGTTCCACCGCGAGGCGACATGCGGGAAAGTACCACGGTACCTTTTAATGGATCGACCGCGAGCAGTTGTTGATGAAAACGAGTTGGCAATTCGATGTCGCTGTATCGCGTGAGCGCGTGAGAAAATCTTGGTGTCGGAGGATGTTGCATATAGCCCAAAAATCCATAGGCATAAGGATTACTCACGACCCCATGTTTGAATTCATCTTTGCGATAGTAGGCTCCTTGCCAATAGTGGAAGCCGCGAGTGTCGTTACCGTTGTGACCTGAATAGAGTCGCCCCTCTGCATCGAAGGTCACACAAAACGCATTGCCACCTCCCTCGGCAAATATTTCATAGCGCTTGGTTGGGGGATGATAACGCCAAATAGCTGCACCCTCGCATTGCAACGGTGGGCCTTCGCGCCCGGCCACCACAATGGAACTTGAGACGGTACTCCCCATCGCACCATAAATCCAACCGTCTGGCCCCAGTCGTAATGAATTAGCAATCGAATGGGTATCCTCCATTCCGAACCCTGTTAAATGAACTTCAGGGGGACCGTCGGCTTGAAGATCGTGATTGTTATCGCGATAGAACAAGAGATAAGGCGGATTGAGAACCCAAACCCCCTCCGGCGTTGGCAAAGCCGAACTGGTGATATTCAGTCCGTCGATGAAAGTATGATGTTCTTCAAACTTGCCATCTCCATCGCGGTCTTCATGAACCGAGATTCGATCTTTTCCTTTCGGCCCATTCGGTGGCGGAGCTGGGAAGATGTCATAGACGGCCCGATAAAACTTGTCGCGCGATACGATCTTCATTCCGGCTGGATAGGGATATTGACGATATTCGGCGATCCATAATCGTCCAGCCGAATCAAAAGTCATGCCTACCGGTTGGCCAACTTCTGGCTCCGCCAATAACTGTTCTACTTTCAGCCCATCGGTGACGGTCATCGCCGCCAAGCTTTCCGCTGGCTCCATATGTCGCGTCGGTTGGAACTCTGCAGGTGCGGCCAATGGAGCGGTTCCGGGAACAACTTTATCGAAGGCTTGGTAGTTCGCTGGAAGTTGATCCCAGGAGATTGTGTCGACTGAAGCGGTGGTCATAAGCCATGACCCCGCTAGAGAAATCTCTTCGTGATAACTGGCGAGATTTGGTGCGGCGATCGTGGAGATATTCTTCCAATCGTCAGCCTCAATGAGTACGTCAATTTGTGCGATTCGATCTTTCTTGAGAATACCGTACGGCACAGCTAAACGTTGATACGTTACTTTCGCTTGGTTTTGTTCTTCGACAACTTCAGTGCTTCTAACGAGGACAGGACTTCCAAGATCACGACCGTTGACCCACCATTTTCCTTTTGGAAACGTTTCGGGAATCAGCAAGGAGATGGATTGCGTGATAACGCTGGGACCTGATGCATCTGTCCATCCGGATGGAGCGTTGCAATAGGCTCTGAGCCGAACACTCTTTCCCTGAACCGATTTGAGAGAAGCGGGTAAAGCTTCTGTCCCTTTGGGAAGTTCAGTAGAACTCCAATCAATCGAGGTTTGATAGGCATGGCTGGTTACTGTCGTTAGTACAACTACCAGGGCGAAGAGGAAATTCATTTTCAACCAAGGAGCACAATCGCTTAGAGACAGCTTGCGGGACATGGCAAATCCAAGGTGAGATAAACAAAGAGGGAAAAGGTGGGGCATTCATTTTACCTCTTCTCGACGCCGAACGCACTAGGCAGAGCCGCCTATTTTTGTGGTCATCAGCCGACAGCGTTAGCTGCGGTTTTATTTTTCCATCGGTACTCGGTCCCAATTTCACACGATGTTGCCAACAGGTGTGACGGTGTAGGGTGTGTCAAAACACATCGTGCGTTGGACGCATCGTCCTATTAGCCGACAGCGTTAGCTGCGGTTTTACTTTTCCATCGGTACACGGTCCCAATTGCGCACGATGTTGCCAACAGGTGTGACGGCATAGGGTGTGTCAAAACACACCGCGCGTTGGACGCGTCGTCCAATCAGCCGACAGCGTTAGCTGCGGTTTTGCCTTTCCA
>JAFLCP010000069.1 GCA_017303505.1 Planctomycetota bacterium
TAGGCGAGGTTACATTGGAACTTTGGATGGTTCGATACGTGTAATGAATTCGAGTGTTGGAATCTCGGAAGAAATTCCGATTGAAATCGGCATAGCGTTAGAACTATACAGGATGGTTTATCATGACCATTAGTCAACAGAACGAGAGAGCTACCAGCGGAGAAAACGGAAGTGAGAAGTTCGAAGTTTGAAACGTGAAGCTTCGATCGCAAAGTGCAAACGATTGCAGCTTTCGCACATCCGCTTGATAGCCAGTAAGTCGCGGCTCCACTGGCACAAGGCCAGATGGAGGCCGAGAGTGTGGGGGAGAAGAAATCGCTTTAGCCATTTCATTGGTGATTATCGCGACGCTAGGCGGGGGTGTCTTTTGATTCGTCAGCGCGTTCGACCAATACCCATAACATCCAAGTACACTTACAGTTCGAGTCCGCCTCCCGCCCTGTGCGGGAGGTTCTAGCGCCTGTGCGGCTACCAAACTGAACGCCGAACCAACATCAAACAGCGTTGTTTCAAAGCACTCTCGCCAATCGCTGGGCGGCGAGAGGTTGGCGTCTCATTGATTTGTGCTGGCCGAGCCGCAATGAGTTGAGCCAACTTCAATCTGGTAGCTGTCACGTACAATTGTACGCATCAACCCACGGAACAATTGAGAGCAACTTGCCCGCGATACGTAGCTGACGACTCACCGTCCCATCGGCACAAGGCCAGATGGAGGCCGAGCGCATCGGAAAAAGACATGGCGTCAGCCGTTTCATGGCAAGTTAGCGTCAGGCTAGCCAACCCTTACCTCAGGAGGTTTTTATTTCTTTGCATCGCGCATTCCGACCTCTTACCATCAATTCACAAAAGATCTCTCATGCAAATGACAACACACAAGTCCATTGCCACGCACGGTCGCGCACGACGACGCGTCCAACGCACGGTATGTTGTGCGGTCAACCAAACGAAGTGTATAGCCAAAGCCATCGATCACAACCCAACTGCTGTAGAAGTGTCTTGCATAGACCGCATCACACAACCTACGAAGACAGCGGCAGCAATTTAGCCAAACAGAGAACGATCAAGAGACCGACCAGCCCCATGATGGATAAAACTAAACTGAAACTGCGCAAGGTTTGAAGAGGCGTTAAACCCGCCATGCGCGAGACGAGCCAAAAGCCGCTGTCGTTCATCCATGGACACATCTTCGAACCGCAACCAATCGCTAAGGCTAAATAGACGGGATGGTATCCAAGCGTTTCCGGATTAACCCACGGTTGCACTAAACCGATCGCCGTAAACATCGCGACGGTCGCGGAACCTTGCAACACTCGCACTAAAGCAGTGATCACAAATGCCGTTACCAATAATCCCAATCCGGACTGTGGGACAATACTATTGTCCGATAGGATTCCTGCGATATCCGTCTGACGAATTGTATCTCCAAACGCCCCACCTGCGGACGTCACCAATAACACCGTCCCGCCTACCGTCAGCCCTTCTTGAATCACTCGAGAAACATCTTGGACCACCGCTCGATTTTGGACAACTCCATAAATTGCCAACACTGTCGCCAGAGCAAGTGCAATCTCCTTCTCTCCTAACCCATCGATGATAAGCATCACTTGCGATGCGGGCTGAAGGCTACCGGGCAGCGATTGCACAATCGCATGGCCTGCCAGCAAGACCATAGGCAATACTATGGGCGAAAGCGCCAACGCCAGAGAAATCGTGGGTGTGCTGTTCATATTCCCGTCATGAGCTGTATTCGGTAACTCCGCTGGAATTATCGGCCAGTAATGATCGAGCCATCTCGATGAAATCCAACCCATGGTCGAAGTCGCCCCTCCTACTACAACTCCCATAAGCATCGCTGTAGCTATATCGATCTTCAGTGCATTGGCCACTTGAAGTGGACCAGGAGTCGGTGGAACTAACGAATGAGCCATGGTCGCTCCCACCACCACCGACATGATCACCAACAAATAGTTCTTGCCTGTCGACTTCGCATAAGAAATCGCTACGGGTAAGAGCAACAGAAAGACGGTGTCAAAGAAAACTGGGATTCCGAGAATAAAGCCTGACAAGACTAAGGCAAAAGTCACACGACTTTGCCCCATTAAATCGCTCAACCAAGTCACAATCTTCTTGGCTGCCCCTGAAGCAATTAAACAAGATCCGATGATCGAAGCCAGCAAAATCATGATCCCGATTTTTTCGCATGTATTCCCTAAGCCTTTGCTGATGCGCTCAATAGCACTGGTTTGAGAAACTTGAACGGCCGCTTTCCATTGCGATTCCTCGATCAACCAGAGATGCGATTTCGAATTGCCGAGAGAAGACATAAAATCCGGCCCCAATTCGCTCGTCTCCATGAGCCAATCGCCACTATCCGCATACGGGGTGAACTTACGAACTTCACAGGACTTAGCAGCCTGAATCGCAGCCTCATCGAATGACGCATAGGGATCAATCTTTACCATGCGATATTTACCAGCCGCCGGTGTGCGAGTGGAGTGGAGCACCAGAAGCTGATCGGCGCTGCTGAATTGCAGTCGCCAAGCTTTATCGCGAAGACTCGATGTAACTACCGAGCCGGTGGGCGTAATTGATGCCACGACTAGAGAGCAGGCCAACAACGCTAAAATGGGGTGCCAACGATAGTAAGCCAAGGTGGCAACCATCAAGAGCAGGGCGAGAATTAAAATACCTGCGATGAGCCACATGGGTGAGAAGATGCCTAGGGAGGGAACGTCGAAGTAGAGAAGATATTCGTGGACTTAAACTATAGTGTGCACCATTGAGCCATTGCAACCAATACCGTAGGCTCTTGAGGCATCTCATCCACGAGAACGAGTCCCAAACTGGGGCGATTTGGCAAATCACACCCCGCCGACTTTTCATGATACGAGTATTACGATGACGACCGAACCGAATTCAACACCGCTCCGCAGTCAACGTTGGTTTGCCCCCGACGATCTTCGCTCATTTGGCCATCGCTCCCGCCTAAAAGGCATGGGCTGGGCTGATGAAGATTATCGCGACAAACCGGTTATTGCCATTTTGAATACATGGAGCGACTTAAATACCTGCCATTCGCATTTGCGCGAGCGCGCCGAAGAGATCAAACGCGGCGTATGGCAAGCAGGTGGCTTTCCCGTTGAAATCCCGGTGCTATCGCTCAGCGAAATGTTGATGAAGCCCACGACCATGCTTTATCGCAACTTGTTGGCGATGGAAACCGAAGAAGTGTTGCGAAGCCATCCCGTCGATGGTGCGATTTTGATGGGTGGTTGTGATAAAACCACGCCGGGCCTCATCATGGGCGCCATCTCGATGGATATACCCACGATTTATTTTCCCTGTGGCCCGATGCTGACAGCCCGCTGGCGCGATCAAACACTCGGCTCAGGCAGCGATGCCTGGAAGTATTGGACTGAACGGTGCGCGGGCAACTTTTGTGACGAGCATTGGAAAGAACTCGAAAACTGTATTGCCCGCTCGCCCGGCCATTGCATGACCATGGGCACAGCCTCGACGATGACTGCGATTGCCGAATCGCTGGGCTTAACTCTCTCTGGTGCCTCTTCCATTCCAGCCGTTGTCTCGGATCACCATCGACTCGCCACCGCAACCGGTCGCCATGCCGTAGAATTGGTGCGCAAAAATATCCGCCCTTCTTCGATTCTGACACGTGAATCTTTTGAAAATGCCATCACAGTTGACATGGCTATCGGTGGTTCTACCAACTGCATCATTCACGTATTAGCGATGGCACGTCGTGCAAAGATCGATATTACACTCGACGATTTTGATCGCATTTCGAGAAAGACGCCGGTTATCGCCAACATTCGACCGGCTGGTAAAAAGTATCTCATGGAGGACTTCTTCAACGCCGGTGGCTTGCGGGCGTTGATGAACGAACTGCGGCCCTATTTGCACACGCAGTGCGCTACGATCGAAATGAAGAGCTTAGGCGAATGCCTCGATGGAGCCGAAATCATTGACGACGATGTAATCCGCCGCTTAAGCAACCCTTTGTCACAAGAAGGGGGCACGTATGTGCTGAGCGGTAACTTAGCGCCAGATGGTTGTGTGATTAAGCCTGTGGCCGCTGAGCCACGCCTCATGCACCATCGTGGACCGGCGATTGTCTTCGATAGCTACGATGACCTCAAGAAAGCAGTAGTCGATCCTAATCTCGATATCACTGCAGATCATGTGATGATCTTGAGAAATGCCGGACCTCACGGAGCTCCCGGCTTTCCCGAATGGGGCATGCTGCCGATCCCCAATAAGCTCCTCAAACAAGGCATACGTGACATGGTTCGAATTTCCGATGCTCGCATGAGCGGTACCAGTTACGGTACCTGCATTTTGCATGTGGCGCCTGAAGCGTACATCGGTGGACCATTAGCCTTGGTACGCAATGGTGACATGATTGAACTCAATGTCCCCGAACGTTCGCTGAATCTGTTGGTATCCGAAGAGGAACTCGCCCAACGCCGCGCTGTTTGGCAAGCACCTCCGCCGCGTTATCAACGTGGCTATGGCCAATTGTTTCTCAAACATGTGCGGCAAGCCAATGAAGGTTGTGATTTTGATTTCCTCGAAAGTGGTCCCGCAACCCCAGAACCTTCGATTCATTAAAGATGCCCTGAAACAGGTCGAACACCGGCCGCAAATACAACTTCATGCCCGTCGGTTGAAGAATCCGCTCGCTTGCGAGCGGATACACCGTCCCCTAAACTGACATTCTCACTTCCGCATATCTACCACGATTTTAGCTACCCATGAACACTGAAACGATTACACCAGAATTATTAGGTCGATCGGTTATTGCCGTCCCACCATTGGCTCGCCATGTCGATTATCGCCTGAACCAAGTCGCCAATGGTCAGATCATTCGGTACCTCGAGGCAGGTGGCATCTCGACTTTACTGTATGGTGGCAATGCGGTTTTCTACCACATATCGTTAGCCGAATATGCGGAAGTTCTTCGTTGTTTAGTGGACTCTGCCAGCGCCAATACCACCGTTATTCCTTCGGTTGGGCCCGCTTTTGGAACTATGCTGGACCAAGTTGTGGTGTTGCGTGAATTTGCGTTTCCCACGGTGATGATTCTGCCACAAGCTGAAATCGCAACCTCTGCGGGCCGTGCTCAAGGCACCCGAATTTTTGCCGAGCGATATGGCAAACCCGTTGTGCTCTACTTGAAACATGAAAATGCGATGAGCATTGCCGATGTTCAGCGAATTGTCGACGAAGGGATCGTGTGCGCGATCAAGTATGCGGTCGTACGGCCCGATCCTGCGAAAGATGATTATCTGAAACACTTGGTTGATGTGGTCAATCCAGAAATCATCGTGAGTGGAATTGGCGAGCAACCCGCCATAACTCACTTGCGCCAGTTCCACCTCAACGGCTTTACATCGGGCTGCATTTGTGTGCGGCCGGCACTTAGCCAAGAAATGCTGTTGGCAATTAAAGCCAAGAACTGGGACCGAGCCGAAGAAATCCGCCAGATTTTTGAACCGCTAGAAAACCTTCGCAATTCCATCAATCCAATCCGTGTGTTGCATTCTGCCGTTCGCCTGGCGGGAATCGCGGATACTGGCCCGGTCCTGCCTATGCTCAGCCCTCCGACAGAAGCAGAAGAAGAGGTTATTGCCCTAGCCGCCAAAGCATTGCGTGGAAACCACTAAACAAGAATTTATACAAACATAAAAGCACGTCACAAAAAAACACATACCAAGCAATTGACCGCTTTACTTTGGGAATTGGACCGGGATAGCCCTTTTCGAGCTACTACCATACCAGCGAGAATGCGGATGTACGGGTGAATCTCGTTATTGGAATAGACGAGTGTTTGTGCGAGCCGCATTTTGGAAATCGGCTTCATCAAACCCCGACGGTATTTGCGAAGGATCAATTCAATGGCCAAACGCCACGTCGTTGTCATCGGTGCTGGACCAGGTGGATTGGCTACCGCCATGCAATTGGCTCATGCGGGAGCTGAGGTCACATTGCTGGAAGCGCAAAACCGAGTGGGTGGACGCTGTAGTGCGATAGAATCGCAAGGCTTTCGCTTTGATGTTGGCCCGACCTTCTTTCTATACCCACGAATTCTGCAGGAGATCTTCCGCTCAGTAGGACTCGATTTGCGTCAAGAAGTGCCGATGCGTCGTTTGGATCCACAATACCGCATCACGTTTGGTGAAGGTGGGAAAATCGATGCCACTCCGCAAATGGACAAAATGGAAAAAGAGATCTGCGCGTTGTCTCCGCAGGACGCAGGCTCTTTAAAACGTTATCTCGACAATAACCGCATCAAGCTAGAAAAATTTCGTCCGATCTTGGAAGCTCCTTTCAATAGCATCTTTGACTATCTGCGTCCGTCGCTCCTGGCTGCAGCTGCCTACGTAAAACCCTGGAAAACACTGGGAGACGAACTGCAGTCCTACTTCAAAGATCCTCGATTGGCCATCGCATTTTCTTTTCAATCGAAGTATCTCGGCATGTCGCCTTTTCGCTGCCCGAGTTTGTTTTCGATTTTGAGCTTTCTCGAATATGAGCATGGCGTTTTTCATCCGATGGGTGGCTGTGCGCGAGTTAGCGAACGCATGGGCGAGCTCTGCCGTTCTATGGGAGTCAACTTGCGACTCGATTCGCGCGTGACAGGCTTAGAGTTTTCGGGACGCAAAGTCACCGCAGTAAAAGTGGGAAATGAAAAAATCCCAACCGATGCATTGGTCATCAATGCGGACTTCTCGCAGGCGATGACGCAGCTGGTGCCTGATGCCCTGCGCCGCAAATGGACCGATAAGAAAATCGAGAAGAAAAAGTTTTCGTGCTCGACCTTCATGTTGTATTTGGGCATCGATGGTAAATACGAAGATTTACCACACCACAACATTCATATCTCCAAAGACTACCAACGCAATTTGCGTCAAATTGAGCAAGATTTTGAATTGCCCGACGATCCTTCTTTCTATGTCCAAAATGCGTCGATCACCGATCCATCGCTGGCCCCTGAAGGTCAAAGTGCGATGTATATTCTGGTCCCCGTTCCGCACATGCACCCCAACGTAAAATGGGATGAATCGCAACGAACGGCTTATCGTAACTTAACATTGGACAAGCTTTCCGCGATTGGTTTGGGGGATTTACGCAATCGTATTCGCGTAGAACACATGATCACACCTGCTGATTGGAACAGCACCTATGATGTTTATCGAGGTGCCACCTTTAATTTGGCGCACGGATTGGATCAAATGTTACATAGAAGACCCCATAATCGTTTTGAGGATTTGGATGGAGTCTATTTGGTTGGGGGTGGTACACATCCAGGAAGCGGTTTGCCAGTTATCTATGAGTCAACCAGGATCACCTGCAAACAACTTTTGCCCGCGCTCGGCTTGTCGGCTGAATTCATCTCTGCCTGCCAACCATCGACGGCACAACCCATTTTGGCCAGCATTTAGTTGGCCTTTAGAAAGAGGGAAGCAATGAGCTATAAGCCATTAGCGAGCCCTTCAGCCAAACTTTCCCCTCAATTGGTTCACGACCTACGCGTGAATCAACAGGACTGGAGCCGAACGTCGGTTCGTCGCCGAGTGAATGCGCTGGCCGGTGTCGGTGGATGGCTTGTGGATCACGCCGACGACATTGCTGCGGCGATTCAACTTCCAGAACCTCGAGCCCTAGAACACACGATCGCTGCCGAGTTGATGCCCTTGGCCGATGCTATTCGTTTTCTGCAACGCCAAGCGCCAAGACTGCTCTCAACGCGCACACTTTCGGATCGCGATCGCCCATGGTGGGTTGGCAACCTCAAAGTGCGTATCGCTCGCGAACCGCTGGGCATCGTCTTGGTTGTCGGAACGTGGAACTATCCGGTGTTCTTAGCAGGTGCTCAAATTGCGCAAGCGTTGGCGGCTGGCAATGCAGTCCTTTTCAAGCCAGCCCCCGGTACCGAGTTGGTGAGTGAAATGCTCTGCCAAGCTTTTTGGGACTCCGGTGTTTCCAAGAGCTTGCTGCACGTCCTTCCGCCAGATGTTGAGCAAGCGCGTGAGGCCATGAAGCTCGGCGTTGACCGCGTCGTTGTAACCGGTTCCTCGTCAACTGGGCGTGCGATACTCGCCCAGCTTGCCGAAACATTGACACCAGCGACACTTGAGCTGAGCGGTTGCGATGCCATGTTTGTGTTGCCGACAGCAGATTTGAACCGCGTCTGCGATTCCATTCTGTTTGGACTCCACCTCAACGGCAGCGCGACTTGCATTGCTCCACGACGCGTGTTCATTCGGCCCGAAGAACAAACGCCGCTAGAAACTCGCCTCAAGGAGCGAATGCAATTCTCCAAACCAGTGCGAGTTTTTCCAGCCGCTTATCGCTTGTTGAAGCAATTGGTGGAAGAGGCTTGTGAGCAAGGTGCTGAAGTCGTGTGCGGAAATCTTGAGGATCTCGATGCAGAACCCTCGATGCATCCATTGGTACTAAAGCACGTAAAGCCCACTATGCGTTTGGTGCAAAGCGATTTGTTTGCTCCGGTTGTCTCATTGATCACGGCGCAGGATTGGGTCGATGCGGTCGCTGCTGACCGACGTTGTCCGTATGCGTTATCCGCTTCGATTTTTGGCAGCCCGGATGAAGCAGAGCAACGTTCTGCCCAAATTGATGCGGGGTGCATTGTGATCAACGATGTGATTGCCCCTACAGCAGATCCGCGCGTACCATTTTCGGGCCGAGGCGAAAGTGGATATGGTGTAACGCGAGGGGCCGAAGGCTTGCTAGAAATGACGCGAGTCAAAGCGATTGCGATTCGCCGAGGTAAATGGGTTCCCCACCTTGATCCACCTCACGCAACCGACGCCGAAATCCTCCAAGGCCTTTTCAAAATGCAACATGGCGGCAACTGGCGAAAACGCTGGGAAGGCATCAAGCAATTGTGGCAAGCGATTCAAACCCGGCGCAGCGACGGTTAAGAATACCTGCCATGCACTCCCGATAACTGGGGGTTTGAAAGGGTACTAAGATAATGAAAACAGAACCATTTGATCCAAAAACGGAAGCCAAACCATGATTCGCGCAGACAAAAAGAACTTAACAGTGGGTGTAGTCGGAGGTGGACTAGCCGGATTAGCGGCAGCCTGCACCTTGGCCGCTCGCGGGCATCGCGTGACGTTGTTTGACAAGAACAGCTGGGTAGGCGGTAAAGCAGCCGTACATCACCAAGATGGTTATCGCTTTGATATGGGCCCAACCATTTTGACTCTTCCCTCGGTGTTGAAACGAATCTTTCAAGAAGCAGGGAAGAAAGTCGATGACTACTTGGATCTTGTATTGCTGGATCCGCAATGGCGTTGCTTCTTTCAAGATGGATCTGTTCTCGACCTAGTGGCTGATGTCGAGAAGATGAAGAGTCAATTAAGGACCTTCTCCAAGAATCCCAACACGGCAGATGGCTACGAACGATTCATCAAAATTTCGCGACGCCTGCACGATGTCAGCAACAAGTTCTTCTTTTGGCGCAGTGTCGAAGGCATCACGGACACTTTCGAGACCTCCGGTGCCTTCAATCTCAGCGTGCTGTCGGATGTCTTGAGCCTGCGCATGGGACGCACGGTGGCCAGCTTGGTTCGCCAGCAGGTGCCTGATGAGAAAGCGGCCCAGATGATCGACCACTTCACTCAATACGTTGGTTCTTCTCCAGAAGCTTCGCCAGCCGTATTGTGTGGTATCGCCCACATGCAAACCGAAGAAGGTGTGTGGTATCCGATGGGTGGTACCCGCGCTGTGCCAGAAGCTTTGTATAAGCTCGGCTGCGAATTGGGTGTTACTTACAAAACCGATGCGGATATCGAAACGATTCTCACCTCCGAGAAGCGGGCTAAAGGTGTGAAACTGACAACGGGCGAAACCTTTATGTTCGATGCCGTTGTTTCTAATTGCGATGCTGTGCGAACGCACCGTGAATTGATGAAGGGTACACCAGCCGATGCCCGCTTTGAAAAGCGACGCAAGTATGAACCTGCTTGCTCAGGTGTTGTGCTATACCTGGGTCTCAACCAACGTTATGACCATGTGCTGCATCATAACTTTGTATTCTCGCGCGATCCACATGAAGAGTTTGATTGGATTTACAACAAGGGCGAACCAGCTCCAGACCCAACATGTTATGTGTGCGCGCCAGCAGTTACTGAACCGTCAGTGGCACCAGAAGGTGGCGAAGCACTTTACATCTTGGTTCACACTCCTTACCTGCGACCACATCACGATTGGTCCAAGATGCTTCCCGAATATCGCGAAGTCATCTTGAACAAGTTGGAATCGACGGGTGGCATGAAAGATATTCGCAGCCGCATTGTTACCGAAGCGTCCCTAACGCCTGAAGGAATTCACAAGCGTTATCGTGTACTCAATGGGGCCATTTATGGTCTGGCAAGTCACGGTCGTTTCCTCGGTGCGTTTAAGCCAGGCAACCGTAGCAAAGATGTGAAGGGTTTGTACTTGGCGGGTGGTGCAGCGCACCCTGGACCAGGTATGCCGATGGTCATGATGAGTGGCTGGATTGCAGCGGACACCTTGGATCAAGATGTCTCCAACGGCAAACTTGAGGCGGCTGCCACGAAGTAGTCGATTGCTTGACGATTATCGAAATTATCCTGAGAACATCCATGGCGGCGAGTCGTAAAACAACCGAGTCCTCTCGTGATGCGGTTTCGTTGCCGAACATTACGCCATGGCTGTTCAATGGCTTTTACAAATTCTGCCGCTATTATTTGCGCAAGCATTTCCACGCGGTTGCCGTAGATCAAAGAGCGTTTTTGACGACGCCAATCGACTCCGCGGCCCCAGTGATTTGTTATGCCAACCATCCAGGATGGTGGGATCCGATCATCGCGATCCATTTATGTCAAACATGCTTCAAAGGTCGACGATTCTATGCTCCTATCGATGCGGAAGCCCTGAAAAAATATGGCATTTTCGCCAAGCTCGGCTTTTATGGAATCGACACCCACTCGCTCCAAGGGGCAGCCAGTTTCCTTAAAGTAAGTCGACGCATTTTGGCCGAACCTAATACGTCCATTTGGATTACACCCGAAGGTCGCTTTGCCGACCCTCGCGATCACGAAGCCTCATTGATGCCTGGTCTCGCGCATCTTGCTCTACAGAATGAGCAAGTCGTCTTAGTTCCATTAGCGATTGAATACGTTTTCTGGGAAGAGCGATTGCCCGAAGCTCTGATGCGATTTGGTACTCCCATTTACGCTCGCGAACTCGATGGGCTCAGCAAAGAAGATTGTTCTACATTGTTAACTCAGCGTCTCCGCGATACCCAAAACGCATTAGCAGAGTCGGCGATCACTCGACGCAGTGAAGATTTTGAAATTCAACTGAGCGGTAAAACGGGAACGTTTTCCTTTTACGATTGGTTTCGCAGTTTGCGCGCGAAATGGCGCGGTCAAAAAGTTGAGTTACAACATGGGAGCAAGTTGAACTCATGATTTTGATCACCATTCTCACGATGACTGTGCTTCTGTTAGCATTGCTTCCAACATTGATGTTTGCGAAGAACCTACAGCTATATCGACCAGCGTCGAAATCAGAAGTCACTTTGGCGGCCGCTCAACGTGAAGCGATCAGTGTCCTGATACCAGCTCGAAATGAAGCGGCGGGAATTGCGACCACACTCGAGTATCTACTGAAGAGCGATCATACCGATTTTGAAATCGTGATTTTGGATGATCATTCAGAAGACGATACGGCTGAGATCGTCAAGGCATTCGCCGACCGCGATCGGCGCGTGCGCTTGTTAAAATCCAAACCACTTCCAGAAGGTTGGAACGGAAAACAGCACGCCTGTTGGCAATTGGCACAACTCGCCAAACATCGCTGGTTACTATTTTTGGATGCGGATGTGCACGTCGCTCCCGACGCGATTTCTCGGATCATGGCACAGATGCTGGAGCGCCCAGTCAGTTTACTGAGTGGATTTCCGCGACAAGTAACCGGTACTCCTAGTGAACAACTATTGATTCCAATGATGCACATCGTTTTATTGGGCTACCTTCCCATTGAACGGATGCGAGCCAGTAACGATGCCAGTTTTTCAGCGGGTTGCGGCCAATTGTTTTTTGCGAATCGGGAAGACTACTTTCAATGCGGCGGTCATGCCAAGATCTTTGGCTCACGGCATGATGGAATCAAACTTCCAAAACTTTTTCGCACCACAAATCTAAGCACTGATTTGTTTGATGCCACGGATATTGCAGACTGCCGAATGTATCGCGGTTACCAACAAGTAACCCGCGGACTCCTAAAGAATGCAACGGAAGGCATTGCCAATAAAGTACTGCTGCTGCCGTTTACTATTTTGCTGGGCGGTGCGTTTGTGGCACCGACCATCTTGCTCGTCTTGAGCTTTGTGCTGAAGTGGCCTTTATGGCTTAGCATCATCCTGGGCTTAGCCACATTCCTTAGTTTTGTACCGCGCTGGATGGCTGCGCACCGATTCCGCCAAGCTTGGCTCGGTGTATGCTTACATCCTCTTTCCGTCGCTTGGTTCTTGCTGCTGCAGTGGCGAGCTTGGATCGAGGGGATGTTAGGACGACGTGTTGCCTGGCGCGGTAGAATGTGATTCGAGCAGTCGCACCGGTTCCAAAAGAGTGAGCGGCAAGTAACGTTGGCGCGTAGCCGAGATACGAAACTTGCCGATCACTCTAAACTGAAACTATTTGCGTTAACACATTTCCGGCACAACTTGCTTTAGAGCTTGGGCATCGTCGCAGCGCCGGGCGTAACCTCTTTGAGGTTTGGTGTGAGATCAGCATCCGCCACCTTGGTGCACCATCGCAACGCACCGACGATCAAATTCTTAAAGATATCGTTGGACCATACATCTTCGCGGTGTCCCATCGATGTATAGAAGACACGTCCCTCTCCATGCTTGCGAGCCCAAGTACCAGGATACTTCGGACGATCGTAATCAGCGTCGACCATGCCTTCGGTCTCTGTCACCAAAATCACATGCATATCGGGAGCGAAATTTTTGAGCGAGTACCACTCTTCATTGAGTTTGAATTCTTGCTTTACATCTTCTAACCCTGGAAACTTAGGGCTGGATACCAACATCCGAGCCTCTTGTTGACGTCCGTGACGAATGAACTCACCACCGAGCATCGCGATATATGGGTCGGGTTTATCTTGGTTGACGTTGGCTGGTCCCGCTGAATGGAAGGTGTCACTAGCGCAATGACATCCCATAAATCCTTTCCCTTTGGAAATCGCTTCGAGCAAACGCTCTTTCCCTTTGGGACTCATCGCTGGATGACCATCGGTTCCAACCTGAGTTAGATCGCCCGTGGTCATGAAGAAAATCGCATCATACTTATCGAGATCGCCGTCAAACACAGAACCATCTTTGGTGTTTTCAACTTCAAACTCATAATCCTTGGCCAAGCCCGTCATGATGCGGTCGGCGTATGAGGGAGAATTTCCTTCACGCGCGATCACGCTGTGTTGAAAGCCACTCGATTTAGTAAAGAACAACAATCGCTTTCCCTTTAGCGAGCCTTCGCTAGAGAACCAATTGGCGAGTGCAGGAGTCGATTGTGTAGCTGCGACAGTCGCCCCTGCGGCAAGCAAAGAGGTTTGTTTGATCCAGTTGCGACGCGACCATGAGAACGATGTAGACATCGAATAGCTCCGGAGGAAAAGCGATTTGGGGGGTAAAAGGAAGGGACGAGTCGTTTCGGCCATAAATCCAGCATGAGATCGACTCTTTACAAGTATCGCTTCCAGTATGTCTTGTTACAATAGAGCCACGAACGACAGTCGGCGAACTTCGGTTAGCTGGCTCGATTCGGCCGATCTTTCATAATGAAAACTCAGTCGATTCCGAATAGTTGCAATCGCATTGCAATAAGAGAAATCGATCTGGGTAAGTGGTTTCTTCTCCAGGAATGTGAATATGTCTGAACTGGGAACACCTCGAACGGTGGCAGCGCCCGAGCTGCTAGCCCCGGCGGGGAATTGGGAATGTGCTGTTGCGGCCACCGAAAATGGTGCGGATGCAATTTATTTTGGGCTCGATTCGGGCTTCAATGCTCGCGCTCGTGCGGCAAACTTCGCTCCAGAGCGATTACCTGAATTGATGCAGTTCTTGCATCATCGCGGCGTCAAAGGCTACACCACGCTCAATACGCTGGTCTTCACCGACGAATTACCGGCACTCCAAAAGAATTTGTATGGGATTGCCGAAGCGGGAGTCGATGCGGTCTTGGTACAAGACTTAGGTGTCGCGCGAATCGTAAAACAGATTTGCCCTGACATCGAAGTGCATGCCAGCACGCAAATGACACTCACCTGCGCTGCTGCGATCGACATGGCTGAGCAATTGGGCGTTAGTCGAGTGGTGCTCGCTCGCGAATGTTCGCTCAAGGAAATCAAACAGATCACGGCGGCGACACGCATGCCAGTGGAAGTGTTTGTGCATGGAGCATTATGTGTTGCCTATAGTGGCCAATGTTTGACGAGTGAATCGTTGGGTGGTCGCAGTGCGAACCGTGGCCAATGCGCCCAAGCATGCCGCCTCCCCTATGACATGATTTGCGATGGTAAAGACGTTGACCTGGGTCCAGTCCGTTATCTATTGAGCCCTCAAGACCTTGCCGCTTATGCGTTGATCCCTGAGTTGATCGAAGCGGGAGTTTGCTCCTTAAAAATTGAAGGTCGCTTAAAAACTCCCGAGTATGTGGCCAACATTACAAGCCACTACCGTCAAGCGATTGACCGAGCGATGGAAGGACTTTCGGTACAATTCACTCCAGAGAGTCAACGCGAGATGGAGCTTTCGTTCTCGCGCGGATTCACACCAGGTTGGTTAGAGGGCTGTAATCATAAACGCTTGGTGCCTGGTGAAAGCAGTGCCAAGAAAGGCGTATTGGCAGGTGAAGTCATCGCCAAACGCGGCGATCGTTTGCATGCCAAACTCCACGTTCCTTTGGCGAAAGGGGATGGCATCGTGCTCGAAGGTGACCGCGCCGCCAACGAAGAAATTGGTGGACGGGTTTTCGATATTCGCCCACTAGCACCAGCCAAGCCACCTGCACTTCGTTCGAAGTCGGGGGCAGCCAATCCAGAACCAGCAGCGGATGATCGCAAAATCGGTGGCGTGGTGGAGATCAGTTTTGCTCGCGGTTTGATCGCCAATGCGGATGTATTTGCGGGTCAAAAAATTTGGCAAACCGACGACCCACAACTCAATAAGCGATTGCGTCAGTCATTCACCTCAGCAGATCCGATGCGACGTGTCCCACTCGATATCCACGCGAAAATTGAGTTGGGTCAACCGCTTCGACTTACGGTATCCGCGCCCGATATGGAACCGATTTCGGTAGAGCTTGAATATCAACCGCAGGTCGCTCAACGACATGCGCTGGATCTAGACACACTGAAGAAACAATTTTCGCGACTCGGTTCGACCGTATATGACCTATACGAGCTCAGCGCGGATATTGGTGAGCAGGTGATGGTGCCGCTGAGTATCTTGGGGCAATGGCGGCATGCGATGATCGAAGCGGTTGAAGCCAAGCGTTTAGCCAAACGTTCGCACGAGATCCAACCGCAGGTCGATGTGGGCGCTTTACTAAAAAATGTTTCCGAGGCTTCGCAAACTTCGGCAGAATCCAAGCCCATTTTGCGAGTGCTGTGTCGCACGTTAAAACAATTGCGACAGGCGTTAGATTTAGGTGCCGAACATTTAATAGCCGACTTTCATGATCTTCGCGAATACAAGCAAGCGGTGGCTTGGGCTCGAGAGGCTGGGCGACATTTGCTGTTAGCAACGTTGCGAATCCACAAGGAAGGTGAAGACGGCTTATTCCTTAATCTTGCCAAACATGCCAGCGATGGTTGGTTAGCGCGAAATTTGGCGGCGATTCGGTTCGCGCAAAAACGCAACATCCCGTTTGTGGCCGACTTTTCATTGAACATCACCAACCCACTATCGGCAGAACAATTAGTTCAATGGGGTGCTCAACGCGTCACGGCCTCGTACGACTTAAATCGCGATCAACTCTTGGAGTTAGTTGCAGCCACACCACCGCAGTGGCTAGAAGTTGTCATCCATCAACACATGCCGATGTTCCACATGGAGCATTGCGTGTTTTGCACGGTATTATCACCCGGTACCAACAAAACCAATTGTGGACGCCCGTGCGATCGACACGCGGTAAAATTGCGAGATCGAATTGGATCGGAACATGTCTTGCATGCAGACATCGGTTGCCGCAATACGCTCTACAACGGAACGGCTCAAAGTGGTGCAGAAGCGGTTTCCGGTTTATTACAACGTGGCATTCGCAGCTTCCGCATCGAAATGCTCAATGACACTTCTGACGAAGATGTAAAGTTGTTGATCACGCTTTATCGACAGTTGTTAGCGGGCGAATTACCGGCGAGTGAAGTTTGGCGACAACTCAAAGCGGCTAATCGCGTGGGTGTCACTCGCGGGACGCTTGAACATCCGCGCAATCCATTGGCGATTTTGTAAGGCATGTCGGATGCAAGCGGAAATTGAGTGGCTTCAAGAGATCGATTCCACGAACGATTATGTTCGCCGCATGGTGGAGCAGAGGAAGCTCTTTCCGCCGACAACAATTGCCGCACGTAAGCAAACGGCGGGGCGAGGCCGAGGTGAAAATCGGTGGTGGTCACCCGATGGATGTTTAATGTTTACTTCGTTACTCGACAGTGGCAGTTACGCGCGTGATGTTTCGCAATTGCCGCAAGCCGCCTTAGTAGTCGGCGTGGCCATCGCCGACCTGCTCAGCCAATACATCGATTCGTCCGACGTTCAACTGAAATGGCCGAACGATGTTTATGTGAGGGGACGAAAGATCGCGGGCATTTTGGTGGAGGGTATTCAAGGTACGCCTGAAAATGTTCCCGCATTTCGCTTCGGTTCCTCAGCCCCTGGAAACGGATTGTGGTGGATCGTGGGGGTTGGTTTGAATCTTGCGGTCGATTGGGGGTTGGCACCGACCGACGTTCAGCAGCGGGCCACATGTGTGGCGACCGAAAGTGGCATCACCTTTCGCGGTGAAGAATTATTGCCGAGTGCCGTTTCGCGAATCCACCATTTTTTGAATCAATGGCAAGCGGACCCCACCACGATTTTTGAGCTATTTCGGCGACGCTGTTATTTGCGAGACAAGTTTATTGAGGTGAATCAGGGCGTCGTACAATATCGTGGCATGTGCCAGAGTGTCGATGATAGCGGACGATTGTTGCTGGCAACCGAAACCGGAACGAGACCCATAAACTCAGGAAGTATTGCGATTTTGGCCGGAGAATGAGGATCTTACCGCCTTTCCGGATAACGACTCGAAAGGTGGGATTACCCAGGGGAGTTTCCCGCTCCACGGCGAGTTGCCAGTGGGTTATAATGCAAACATGAGCAAATCTGTATGGCCGGATGGAACGCAAACGGCGGCGTTAATTGAACGAGCAAAAGAGGGCAACCCTCAAGCAGTTGAGTCCTTGTTGGACCGTCATCGCGATGGCCTGAGAAGGATGATACAGCTTCGTTTAGATCAAAAAATTCAACGCCGGGTTGACGTCAGCGATGTGGTACAAGAAGTTCTGATTGAAGCTAGCCGTCGACTCAAGGATTATCTCGATAACCCCATTATGGCGTTTCATCTGTGGGTTCGTCAGATTGCCAAGGATCGTATCATCGATGCCCATAGGCGACATCGAGTTTCCGCAAAGCGAAGTATTGACCGCGAACAACCTTTGGTCGTTAACGGCGATAACGAGCATTCGACGATGGAATTGGCGGGAGCTCTGTGCGATCCATCGCTCACTCCGGCAGCCGCCGCGACTCAACGCGAAATTGCGAAACAAATCGAAGCGGCAATCGAGTTGCTCCCCTCGATCGATCAAGAAATCCTGCTGATGCGGCATTATGAGCAATTGAGCAATCAAGATATCGCTGCCGCTTTGGAGTTGACCGAACCAGCCGCTAGTATGCGATATTTGAGGGCGTTGCGACGCTTGCGAGAAATTATCGATCAATCAAACACATAGTCTTACTTGTTATTGGCCTGCTTCCAACAAGCACATTTAGTAGTCAGCACATTCACTCTGAAAGAGCCATAGCGAAAAACGGTGTTGGCATGGGATCTTCGAAACGCGATGTCTATCTTTCGGAGACGCAAGCGGTCGATTCACAGGAACAAAGCGATGAGAAACTCGCACTTCTCCTCACAGACTTAGCCGATCGCGCTCAACGCGGCGAGCAGGTTGATATTATCAAAGTGTGCGAACAATATCCGGAACATGCCGCCGAGCTCAAATATATATGGGGCACCGTGCTGGTGACCGAAGCAGTAGGTGTTAACCAAGCGAAAAGTGGCAGCTTTTTTGGTTCCGATTCAGGAACGTGGCCACCTCAACTTCCCTATTCGATCGGTGATTATGAACTGTTGGAACAAGTAGGGCAGGGGGGAATGGGAATTGTATTTCGCGCCAGACAAGTGAACCTTGGGCGCGAAGTGGCGATCAAAATGATCCAACAAGATCGCTTGAACTCTCCCGAAGATCATCAACGATTTTTGGCTGAGGCCGAGGCGACCGCCAGACTTGAACACACGGGTATTGTGCAAGTTTATGAGGTTGGCGAGTTCGATGGTACTCCCTTCTTCAGCATGCAGTTCATTCGAGGTGAAACCCTCGCGCAACGTTTGCGAAGTGGGCCGATGGGCCAACGGCAAGCGGCCGCATTGATTGCGAGCGTCGCTAAAGCGATCGACTATGCTCACAAGCAAGGGATATTGCATCGCGACATCAAACCGTCGAATATCCTGCTCGATGAACATGGCAGCGTCAAAGTGACCGACTTTGGCTTAGCGAAGTTCTTTCATGCCAACGAGCATTTGACGCGAACCGGGGCTATCTTGGGGACACCGAGCTATATGTCTCCCGAACAAGCTTCAGGTCGTTCAAATCAACTTGGCCCAGCTTCAGACGTTTATAGTTTGGGAACAGTGCTTTATCATGCTCTTACCGGCAGGCCCCCTTTAGTCGCAGACTCGCCGTTGGAACTCGCCTTAAAGATTCTGGAACAAGAGCCCATTCCACCGCGAGTTTTGGAACCCAAAATCGATCGCGATTTAGAAATGGTGGTGATTCGGTGCTTGCAGAAACCGCCCGACTTGCGTTACTCATCAGCAGGTGAACTGGCAGCGGACCTTGAAGCCTTTCTCCGCGATGAACCGGTGATGGCCCGCAGCGGAAGATTCACTCAAGTGCTGGCGCGTGTGTTGCGGGAGACGCATCATGCTGCCGTGCTTGAGAACTGGGGCCTTCTCTGGATGTGGCATAGCCTCGTCTTATTGGTGTGGTGTTTATTGACAGAGGCTTTGGACTGGGCCGGAGTGGAAAACCGACTCGCTTATGGTGGCTTGTGGACGATTGGCTTGGGAGCCTGGGCGGCAGTCTTTTGGGCAATACGACATCGCATGGGCCCGGTGACGTTTGTGGAGCGACAAATTGCGCATTTGTGGGGCGCAAGTATGATCGCCATTGCGATGCTTTATCCGTTTGAGTGGTGGCTCAACTTGAAGCCACTCACCCTGTCGCCTCTACTGGGCGTCGTGAGCAGCATGGTGTTTTTGGTGAAAGCAGCGATGTTATCGGGTGTTTTTTACGTGCAAGCCGCCGTATTGCTGGGAACCAGTGTATTGATGGCCGTATTCCCCGATTACGCTCACCTGATCTTTGGTATAATTGCGGGACTTTGCTTCTTTGTTCCCGGATTAAAATACCATCGGCAAAGGCAAATGTCCCTGAAATAAGATCTGATCCACCAGACGCATTTGCCACCTTGAAAACCTCTCCGTTTGCGGAAATTTCCCTATGACTTTCTATCGCGCATCAGACGATGATGTTCGCCTTTTTGCAGAACAAGGCTATGTGTTGGTTCGCCAACTTTTTCTTGCCCCAGAAGTCCAACAGTTGAGCAGCCTAGCGCGAGGTGACCAACGAATACGCGAACGCGCCACAAGTCGCTCAGACGCGCAAGGTGGAACCACCACGCTCTCGTTGAGCAATGAACTCGATGATGATATTTACAGTCGCATCGTCGCCTCCAAACGCGTCGCGGCCAATATGAGTTTGTTCTTGGGCGATGAAGTTTATCATTACCATCACAAAATGATGTTGAAGGAACCGCGGGTTGGTGGAGCCTGGGAATGGCACCAAGATTATGGCTATTGGTATAACTTCGGTTGCCTGTACCCCACGATGGCGAGTTGCTATATCGCCATCGATCGCGCGAACCGAGAAAACGGCTGCCTTCAAGTTGTCCCAGGCTCACATCATTTGGGACGCATCGACCATGGCAAAGTAGGAGGCCAAACGGGCGCTGATGCAGAACGCGTGGCGGCGGTATTGGAACGACTACCAATCGTGTATGCCGAAATGGAACCTGGTGACGCCTTATTCTTTCATGGAAATGTGCTGCATCGTTCCGATCAAAATACCAGCGAACATCCTCGGTGGGGTTTGATCTGCTGCTACAACACTCGGAAAAACAATCCGTACAAAGAATCGCGACATCCTTTTTACTCACCCCTCGAACTGATCGATGACGAAAAGGTCTTTGCCTAGAGCGAGCGAATTGGCAGAGCGTCTCCATTGAGTTCTTTGTTTTTAAGGGCTTAAACGCCCAATTGTAATTAGGCCCAGTATGGTATCGAGCAAGCGTGTCGTTTTGGCGATGAGTGGTGGAGTGGATAGTTCTGTAGCGGCAATGTTGTTGCAGCAACAGGGCTACGAAGTCATTGGCGTGTTTATGCGACACGGCGAAGAGTCGGCTGCAGCGTGCAAGTTAAGCGATGGTAAGCCTAACCCACTGCTCCCTATCTTGCAGGGACGCGCGGATCATAAACAAGGTTGTTGCAGCGCCAGTGATGCGGCCGATGCCCGCAAAGTAGCCGATCGCTTGAACATTCCCTTCTACGCTCTCGACCTACAAGCAGACTTCAAACGTATCGTCGATTATTTTGTCGACGAATATCAACATGGCCGAACTCCGAATCCATGTGTGCAGTGCAATAACTGGCTGAAGTTCGGACGACTCTTTGATTATGCAGATAGCGTTGACGCACATTTTGTGGCGACCGGACATTATGCTCGACTGTTGCCCACCGATGATGGAATCGGACTCTTTCGCGGCATCGACGACGATAAAGATCAATCGTACGTATTAGCGGGAATATCAAGAACACTATTGCCACGGATGATGTTACCGATCGGGGGTTATCGGAAAAGCGAAATACGCGCCTTGGCTTCCGAGGTTGGCTTGCGTGTAGCCGACAAGAAAGATAGCCAGGAGATTTGTTTTGTGACCAGCGGGCATCACGGCGAGTTCGTCCGCAGCAAATCGGGAATCAATACCGCGGGCGAAATCGTGACCACTTCAGGTCGCGTGGTGGGGCAGCATGACGGCATCGAGCAATTCACGATAGGTCAACGCAAAGGAATTGGCGTGGCGATGGGCGAACCCTATTTCGTCGTTCGTATCGAACCCAAAACGGCTCGCGTGGTCATCGGCAAAAAAGAAGAACTCGGAGTCGATACGCTGACTGCCAGCCGAACGAACTGGCTCGTTGAACGGCCCGCAGGAACATTCGAAGCGGCAGTCCAAATTCGTTACAACAGCACGGCCCAACCGGCTCTGGTGACGGTCCCCGCCGCTCCAAAACAAGACGAAGCGACATTAGGCGCGCAAAACGAAAAAAATCCAGGAAAATCGCTACAACCGGACTCGTTCGCGGTCCGGTTTCACTCCCCATGTTACGGGGTTGCGCCGGGTCAATTGGCCGTGGTTTTCGAGGGGGATCGCGTTTTGGGTGGGGGGTGGATCGATTAATCGTTAACTTTGGAGCTTCTGAGTTGGGAGGCACACAAATTGTGCTACAATTAACGGACTTTCGATCACAAAATTTGTCGTGATTCCTGCCAAAGAAATTCTAACTTCATCGGTGCCCTTATGGACTTCAGCGACGTCGGTATTCTCAACCTCGTGCTTTTCGGCGTGGCTATTGGACTTGGTATTTTCGTCCTGATTGCCGCCATCCTCTTCGTCGCGTTTGGCGCTTTGTGGTTCCAGGCGTTCATGTCGAGCGCTGATGTTTCGATGAAAAGCTTGATTGGGATGTACCTCCGCCAAGTGCGTGCTCAAGTGATCGTCAACGCGAAAATTATGGCGGCACAAGCTGGTTTGGATATCAGTCGCCGCAACGGTATTACAACACAACGTTTAGAAGCGCATTATTTGGCAGGTGGCAATGTGATGAACATTATCAACGCCATTATCGCCGCTCAACGTGCCGGAATCGAACTTGACTTTGACCGTGCAGCCGCCATCGACTTGGCAGGCCGTGATGTTCTTGATGCCGTTCGCACCAGCGTTCTTCCCAAAGTGATTGAATGCCCCGATCCGAAGAAAAGCGGCCGTACGACCATTAGTGCAATTGCCCGCAATGGTGTTGAACTGCGTGTGCGAGCACGCGTCACCGTTCGCACCAACCTAGAACAATTGATCGGTGGTGCTACCGAAGAGACCATCATCGCCCGCGTGGGTGAAAGTATCATTAGCTCGATTGGATCTGCGGAAAATCATGAAGCCGTTTTGGAAAATCCCGACATGATTTCTCGAACGGTTCTCGATCGTGGCTTGGATGCGCACACCGCGTTCCAAATCGTATCGATCGATATTGCAGACATCGACGTGGGTGAGAACATTGGCGCTCGCTTGCGTGCCGACCAAGCCGAAGCCGACGTACGCGTAGCACGCGCCCATGCCGAACAACGTCGTGCTGAGGCCATTGCCTCGGAACAAGAAATGCGTGCTAAAGTGGCCGAAAACCGAGCCGGTTTGGTTTTGGCCGAAGCTGAAGTACCTCGCGCTATGGCCGATGCTTTCCGCTCCGGACGCATCAATTGCGTTGAACCACCTGCAGCTTAGTCTTTTGAACAACAGCACTCCAAGCCTATCGACCGCTCCTGTATCATTTTTGATAGAGGAGCGGTTTTCTTTTTTGGCCCAACGACCGAGAGTTTGATGATCCCATTGCGACAGAGTCAACGTGTTTATTTCCCAGGTCACAGTGGCGATATGTTGGCGGGTATCGTCGACCTACCTGAATCTGAACCGAAAGACTATTTGATTTTTGCCCATTGCTTCACATGCACTAAAGACATCAAGGCCGTTGTTCGTATCAGCCGCTGGCTAGCGCAACATGGTTACGGTGTCTTGCGATTCGATTTCACGGGACTAGGGGAAAGCAAAGGTGACTTCAGTTCGACCAATTTCTCTACCACCCGAATCGATCTGCGGGCAGCTGTTGATTTCATAAGCGATAACTATCGGCCCCCAGTTGCACTCATGGGATTGTCGCTTGGTGGGGCTGCCTGCATGTCGATCGCCTCGGAGTACAAAGATCTAGTTGGCGTCGTAACATTGGCAGCTCCCAGCGACACACAACACCTCGCGCGTTTATTGTTGCGTATGGACCCAACCATCACAGCTAATGGTGTAGGAGAAGTCGAAATCGGCGGAAGAAGGTACGTGATCCAACAACAAATGATTGATGATTTACTAAACTTTGATCTTCCTGCACTCATTCAAACGATCAAGAAGCCGATGTTGGTTTTTCATTCACCCAACGACCGCACGGTTCATATTGACCAAGCCTATCGCATTGAGCAATTAACACGCACAGCGGACTATTCGGTTGAATCAACGAAACGTGGTACCAGCTTCATCTCGCTACCTGGCTCGGACCATCTGTTGATCGAGAACCCCGCTGACATTCCTTATGTCGCATCGGTCATCAATGTATGGCTGCATCGCATTCTCATCGATCGCCAATAAACGACTTACCCTGCAGGCGATATCGTGGCTTCGCTATTGGCCGAGCAGCTAGTCCTGCATGCAGCGCGATTATCTCTTTCTGTTTTTCCACTGAAAAGTAACGGACAACAGTGGTAGTAAGGCAGCAGCATTTGACAAGTGCACGAACAAAAAAATAATCCTAATTAGAGACGGCCATCCGAAATATTGAACATCATTGCAGCAGCAAGGAGGCTTCGATGATGAAGTTATGAAAAATCGCAAATCGGACTTCTTTTGAATGCGAGATAAATCTTTTTTTCGCATTTTCCACTTGCCATCGTTCCTACCATGCTCACGTAAGCAAGATCAAGTTACGCGGTTGTCGCGGTAACTATAAATCGTTCAGGCACATATGGGTGAGAAGTCATGAAGAGCTTGGGAATGTTTTTCGTTTTGAGCGTATTGGCATTGTTCACATTCGCTGGCGTCAACGCCGAAGAAAAAGCGAAGACCAAAGACATCGTTGATACCGCAGTTGGAGCAGAAGGCGAAATCTTCTCCACTTTGGTTGCGGCAGTTAAGGCTGGTGGTTTGGTTGAAACCTTGAAGGGCAAAGGTCCTTTCACCGTGTTTGCTCCAACCAACGAAGCATTTGCTGCGTTGCCAAAGGGAACTGTTGAAGACTTGCTGAAGCCAGAAAACAAGGACAAGTTGGTCAAGATCTTGACCTACCACGTAGTCGCTGGCGAAGTCAAGGCAGCTGACGTCGTGAAGGTAAAGTCGGCTAAGACCGTTGAAGGTGGCGAAGTGAAGGTAACCGTCAAGGACGGCAAAGTACTGATCAACGAATCAAACGTTGTAAAGACTGACATCATCTGCACCAACGGTGTGATCCATGTCATCGACAAGGTTTTGTTGCCTAAGTAATTGAAGAGTTCTGCAACGAGTGATGCAGGAAGAGGAGGAGAGGAGTTGCTTTCGGGCAACTCCTCTTTTTTCATTTAGTGGCGAACGCTCGATGAAATATCAGTCCGCAACAGCTTCCGACACTCGCGCGAAAACGCCGACCATTTCCGAAGCTAAACTTTGCGGACCACAACCACTTGGGCTTGGCGTTTAACCACAACCACTTCGGTGTGGGGATCAATAAAATCTCCCTCGCTCATCACATCCACCACACGTTCGTTGAACCGAGCTTTTCCGGCAGGTCGCAAAACGGATTCAGCAACTCCTCGCTCACCAACTACAGGTAGATGCGCTGTGGCCGCTTCGCCCGCTGCACTATCTTGACTCAACAAAGTTGACACAGGAGTGACATCAGCTGGCGCAGGTAGATCTAAAGTGAGACCGCGCAGAGCGGGAACAACTTTGGCATAACGCACTAAAGTGAACACCGCCAGAATAACGCACGTGAACGCGGTGAGCACCAATATCAAACTGCGAGTTGTATGCTGCCATTGCAGCGTATCCTTTGGCATTCCAAAATCTTGCAAAGCCATGGTTAGAGCGATGATGATCATGGAGATTCCGCTGAAGCCTGCAACGCCGAATCCAGGTAACACAAAGACTTCGGTCAAAAGCAAAATGCAACCGATCAAAAAAATCATTACCTCCAACCAACCTGCCGTACCACCCAAAAAATGGCTCCAGAAGAATATTCCGAAACAGGTTATCGAGGTGATCCCCCCGATCCCAAGGCCGGGCATGCTGAATTCAAAATAGAGCGCGACTAAACCAATCACCAGCAACAGGGCGGTCACAATCGGTGAGTTGAGAATATAGACCGTCCGATCGACCCAATGTGGTCGCTGCTCTTCCAATGGCTCCGGACTCGCAAGGGCATCGAGTAATTCCTTCCGATTTTTCGCAAGCCCTTTGGCCAACTTCAATTCCACAGCTCGTGCGCCACCAACCGTCAGAAAAGTTTCTGGGCGAGCTTCGAGAACAGGTTCCTTCTTTTCGAATGCTTTTGGATCAGCGAGTGCAGCGAGTTCAGCATCGTTCAGATACCAATCTGAACCGTCACTGGTACGAACGACACGATAAACCGTCGTGTTCATATCGACCATAGCTTCCGCTAAGGCGGGTGGACGATTTTTGGCTTCGGCCAATTGTCGAACCTGTTGCACCAAATAGCTGCGAATCTTTTCGGGCGCGTGTCGAAATTGTAGATCGGCACCGAACATGATGGGCCCTGCATCCCCAATTTGCCCGAATTCGCTCGGCCAAATTTCATCACACCCCAACGCGATAATTGCGCCACCACTAATTGCCTCTTTGGGCACAAAAGCGACCGTCCGAGCAAAGTCGATATCTCTTAAAGTATGCGCCATGAAAAGAGAGGCTTCGAGTTCACCACCCGGGCTGTCGATTTCCATAATGATGAGATCCGCTCTGATCTTTCGCGCTCGATCGATGGCACGGCGAAAGAAGGCCTCGGTTAGTCCCGTGATGGGCCCTTCGATGTGAATAACGATCGGACGTTCATATTTCTTTGGTGGCGCCCCCGCATCCTGCGCGTTAGTCACGCTGGGCCATAATCCGAATAGTACGATCCACGGGATCATCCAACGGGTTATCCAAAAAAACTGGGGTCTCATCACAGGCAGCTCAATTTATGGAAAGGAATATTTGTTACCATGAAGGAAAACATTGGGGCGAGCAAGTCCCGGGTTGCACGCATCCCACCCTCAATTTTAGCAGCTTCGCGGGGGCGGGGGCACGCTCCATTTATCCTATCGGTTTCGAAATTCATCGAGTAGATTCGGTCGAAACATATAACGGCGAGTATTGAAATGTCGTCTAGCGGTCGCGAAATCATTGTTATTGGTGGAGGACTGGCCGGCCTAACTTGCGCATTAATGCTGCAAAAGGGGGGCCAAAAAATTCAACTCATCGAGGCTTCCGAACGAATTGGTGGTCGCGTCAAAACCGATCAAATCGATGGCTTTCTGTTGGATCGCGGCTTTCAAGTTTTTCAAAGTAGCTACCCCACCGCAGCCAAATGGCTCGACCTCAAAAGCTTGAACCTTCGAGCGTTTCGCAATGGTTGCCTACTCCGTAAAGACGACAGTTTCAAAGTCGTGGCTGACCCTTGGCGCAATCCACTGGATAGCCTCCGTAGTATTTTCGCCCCGACCGGTAAACTGAGCG
The DNA here is from genome assembly GCA_017303505.1 of Planctomycetota bacterium. GTDB lineage: Bacteria > Planctomycetota > Planctomycetia > Pirellulales > Pirellulaceae > JAFLCP01. Next base: position 27,044 of record JAFLCP010000069.1, read on the forward strand.
ACTTCAGCAAAGTGGCTCGATTCCGTCAACGCGTTCGCAGCGAAAAAGATCCATATGTTCTGCTGGAGTCACCGCAGACGACGGCGATTGAAAGACTCCATCAATGCGGCTTCTCCACCGAGATTATCGAAGACTTTTTTAAGCCTTTCTACAGCGGTGTGTTCTTAGAGAAGGAGTTGACCACCAGTAGCCGGATGCTCGACTTTACCTTTTCGATGTTCAGTCGCGGTGAAGCCACTTTGCCAGCCGATGGCATGGAAGCGATCCCTCGACAACTGGCAAAACAGCTTCATCCAGGGACGATTCGAACACAAACCACAGTCTCCGAGATTCGCGATGGCCTGGTAAAATTGGATGACGGAAGGTCGCTCTCTTGTGCCGCGATTGTCGTGGCGACAGAAATGCCCGCTGCTGCGAGACTATTACAAGCGGACTCTTCGTATACCTATCGCTCTACACGCTGCGTGTACTTTGATGCGGGCAATGCGCCTGTCGAAAGTCCATCGATCGTGTTGAATTGCGATATGAATAGTATCGTCAACAGCCTCTGTTGCCCCAGTCGAGTTCAACCGAGTTATGCTCCCGAAAATCGAACCTTGGTGTCGGTGACATCCATTGGTCCCCTGGATCGTTCACCGCATGACCATGTCGAAGCCGTTCGCGATGAATTGCGTGAGTGGTTCGGAAGCGATGTCGATCGCTGGCGGCCCTTATCCACGTACAACATTCCTTACTCGCTCCCCGATCAATCGGTAGCCAATATGGAACAAATCGTGAAAACACCTCGGGTAACAGATACGATTTACCGCTGTGGTGATTATTGCGATACCCGTTCCATCGATGGAGCAATCCGCAGCGGTGAACGGGCAGCCGCTGCCGTTTTAGCGGATCTCAAATCCGCAAGCAGTTAGTAGCGTTCCGTCACATTCCTTGCTTAGTTTGTGGCTTTCCTATTTTCATGGTCATTTTCCACACGATTGCCAACTAGATTGGGCCCCAACACTTGACTTAGAGGTCGAGCGAATCGAGCTGATCCAAAAGATTGTCGAGTTCATCTTTGGGCCGATCTTTTTGCGGTGCAGCGGTGCTTTTGGTGCGTACTTCACCCACGGCCTGCCGACCGGCCAGAATAAGTTGTTCATCGCGTTCGCGAGCAGCAACTTGCAAAGCATCTTCGTCGGTTTCTGGTGCTCCGAAGAGCTTGGATAAGTCGATCTTCAGTCCTCCCATTTCCACTGGTGCCCCAGCGATTGCGGGAGTCTTGTGCTGTGGGAAGATAATGGCGTTCTCTGGACAAACACGACTGCAGGCTGGGCAACCTTTGCGACAATTGTCGGGCTGCTCCACCAAGATGGTCTCTGCCGTGTCAACACCATAAACTCCAAACAAACAAAAGTCGATGCACTCCATGCAATTGGTGCAACGGCTGAAGTCGATCACCGGATACCAACGACGCGTAGGATGTTCTTCTACTTTTGTAAGTTCGCTTGCGCCAAACAACGAATAAATCGATGCCGTGGCGGAGGTTTGCGGAGGTGCATCGGCCTGCACGGAAGAAACCGGATTGAGATAACGCAGCAGCGATTCTGGAGTGGGCGTTCCCTCAATCCACTGGCTAAGCTCGGGTCGATTCTGAAGTACTTTCGCGGCAGAGTTCGCCGCAATTCGTTTCACTTCTTGTACAAATGCCTCTTTATCTTCAGAGGCACGCAAGTCGATGCAATACACGAATCGATCAGGTCGAGGATTGAGATTTGCAACGCGATCTTTATCGTCTGATTCCTCGTCCTCTTCATCTTCGTCTTCATCGCTTTGATAATCGGCAGGCAAAAGAAAAACTTCTCCGACCTGACCGCGAACCGCATTGCGATCCAGCACCCAATGAGCGGCGCGATCATACAACCAAGCGAATACGACCATGTCGCCCTGTATGGCTCTTAATTTCTGATACGTCTCGCTGTCATAGGCCAAATCATAAAGATGCGGAATGACAACCACATTCACGCCTGGAATCTGAGCGCAGATATCTGCTATCGCCTTTTCCAAATCGCGTTTTTCTGGATTGCGGCTCTGTCCTTGGGAAACCACGACGGTCAATAAACTATCAGCCATTCACTTGTCCTTTGATCGTGCGTTGAGCCACTTCCCACGCTTGATTTAAATGTTCCATGTATTGGTCGGGAGATAAGAGTTGCCCAACCGCATCGGCATCCAACTGCATTTCAAACAACCAACCAGCCCCATACTTATCGACATTGATCGCAGTGGGATCGTCCAATAAATTTCGATTGATTTGACTTACCAATCCGGCCACAGGCGAATAAAGACTGCTCTCCGCCTTCTTGCTTTCGATCGAACCCATTTCTTGTTTTGCTTTTACTTGCATACCAGGTTCGATGGTCAGATCGAAGAAATACACATCCTGCAGTAAGCGAACGGCATAAGCAGAAAGCCCAAAGCGATAGGCATTTCCTTCGGTTTGGACCGACCACATATGATTCTTGGCATACAGAATTGTTTGCGGAAACTCAGCCGAAAAGTTTCCCATCATGAAGATGAGAGGTTCGCTCATGTGTAACGAACCCCTTGATGTTCCGGTTCGAAGAATGGCGGCAACATTCCATCGACTCGCAATAACCCTTCGACCGTCAAACGAATTTCACCGTTCTCGATGGTAGCCCAGCCTCGTTGTTGATAATCGGCCCACACATCTCTCCAATGCTCAACGATATCGACACCGTACTTATCTCGGAACTCTTGTGGGTGCAGGTAGCCCTTCTTCAATTTCAAAATTACTTCCCGCACGAGCAACTGATGCGATGTGGCCGTTAATGCTCGACCGATCGGAAGTCGACCATCGTTCATGATAGCGCCAATATAGTCTTCCCATTCCGGGAGGTTTTGATAGTGGACACCGGAGACATGTCCGAAGCTGGCGATGCCTGTCGCCAAAAGGTCAGCTCCGTTCCAAAGATTATCGCGATAGCTGAAATTGACTCGATTCGGATCTTTGATCAAGGTGTAAGCGCTACTAACCGAATATCCGACTGCTTGCAACTCGTCGTAGGCATATCGCACCCAATCACGTTTCGTTGGCCAATCCGCAACGGGAGATTCGACTTGGTTACCGAGAATATCCTTGGAATAGACCGTATTAAACGGCAATTCCATTTGATAAATAGTAACGCTGTCGGGCGATAGCTCGATCGTGCGTTTGATGTTGTCTTTCCAATTGTCCCACGTTTCACCGACCATCCCTGAGATCAAGTCTATGTTGACGTTATAGAAGCCTGCGGCCTGGATCCATTCCCAAGCGCGATAGACTTCTTTCGAGAGATGAGCACGTCCGTTCTCTTCCAAAACTTGGTCGCTAAAATTCTCAACGCCCAGACTTAAGCGCGTAACACCCAATTCGCGCAACGTATGAACTTTGGATTCACTTAACGTTCCTGGTTCACATTCAAAGGTAACTTCTTCAGCTTGATCCCATCGAATGTTCTGGCGCAAGCGATCGACCAAACTCGTCAGTTGTCGATTGCTCAAGAAACTTGGCGTACCACCACCGAAGTACACGAAACGAAAAGGGCGGCCACCCATCACAGGCTGTTGGGCGACAATCTCGATTTCTTTGCATAGGGCCTGGACATAACGTTCGATTTCCTCCGCCTTCACTTGAGTGAAGACTTTAAAGTAGCAGAACTTGCACCGCTTTCGGCAAAAGGGAATGTGCAAGTAGAGACCGAGCGGTACATCGGGTCGGGGAGGTTTTGCGAATGCGGAGAGCGCGTCAGCTACATTCTCTTTTTTCCATTGCGAGAATGGAGGGTAGTTCGAGATGAAGTAACTGCCGACTTCAGTTTTTACGGTTTCCGTAGCCATGATGTTCCCCGAGGTAATAACGTTCGCTAGGCTATTTTAACTGCTAGGGTTGTCCAGCGAAACAAACAATGCCTTCGTTATCTGTTCCCAGAACCAAGCGCCCACTCACAATTGCGGGAGCGGAGTGCAAAGGTCCTTTGAATTCATATTTCCAAACTTCTTGCCCAGTTTTTAAGTCGAAGGCATACAAGCGTGCATCGGTCGCAGCAATCCAGACTCGACTATCCGAAATGACTGGCGCGACATCGGCTCTTTTCTTGAGCGGAGCTTCCCAGACCAACTTTCCATCTTCAGCGTTGATCCCAAGCACTTTTCGATTCTTGCCAACGCCGACAATCATGTCGTTGGTAGCAGCGACAGAGACTTCGAATTCGGGAACGAGTTTGTTATCGAAGAAAATCCACTTGCGACTGAGGTCCTTCCAATTGAAGGCCAAGATTTGCCCACCATAAGTGGACAGATACCCGATCTCGCCGACAACAGCGGGTGTGCTTCCGGTCGGATTACCTAACACATAGGGTTCACCCAAAGCGGTGCCCGTGTCTAGATTGACAACGTGCAATTTAGCATCGCATCCACCTAAAAAGGTTCGGTTCTCGACGATGGTTGGGCTGCAACGCAATTGATCCCCAGTGGCATACTTCCATTTCACCTGTCCATCATCGGCATTTAATGCGTATAGACTCCCATCTTGCGAAGTAACCAAGACCAAGTCTTTGTAGAAAGTCGCACCGGAATCGATTTCACCGTTGGTGGTAAATTCCCATTTCACACTTCCATCTTGTTTGCTCAAGGCTCGAATCGTGCCATCATAATCCCCGACAACAACCAATGATTCATTGACAGCCGCCGACGAGATGAAGCCGGTTTCAAATTTTTGTCGCCATTTCAGTTTGCCATTTTGTAAATCCAATGCCACGAAATGGCCATCAACATCACCCACAAACACGACACCATCGAGGATGACAGGCGTCGCTTCTACTGGGCCAAGATCTTCGGCAAATTTCCAAGCGACCTCCAGTTTTTCAGGTAGTGGAGCAGCAGCAACTCCAGTCCCTAGCGCGGAGCCGCGATAAACGGGCCATTGGTCATCGCTGTTTGAAGGGGCAGCGGGGCTCTGCGCCATAAGAGTCGCAGCGTCACTCAAGGGAACATCAATCGATCCTGTGCGCAACAAGGCAACAGCAAGGAACGAGACGAACAGCATCAACAGGCCAAGGCTTCTGCTATAGCGCATATTCATAGAACTTCTCGAAATCGACTTGTGTGACAGAAATAGGATTAAAAGTTCCCGTCCATTGTTTCATCGCATCGATCGCCAAATCGACGATATGAGATGAACCAATTCCCAATGGTTGAATGGTGGTGTGCAGACCAGCCAACTGTACCCAGTGTGTAACGACAGCCGCCAATCGCTCGGTCGCTTCGCCAGGCGGCAATGTGCCAACCTCGGGTTGAATGTCCCGCAACAAATCGGCATACCAAGCATCGCACTGTTGGCCATTAAAGCGAATGATATGTGGCAACATGACTCCCACGGCTTGGCCATGTGTCACGCCAAACTGGGCAGTCAAAGGATTGGCGGCAGCATGTGCTGCACCCAGCATCGAGGATTCAATCGCCATACCAGCCAACGCCGCACCAAGTTGCATTCCGCTGCGAGCTTCCAAATCGGTTGGTTCTTTCAGTACGCGTACGAAACTTGTCGCTAAATGCTTCCAAGCTTCGCGTGAAAAACAAACAGACATCGTGTTGCGGCGTTTGGTTACGTAAGTTTCGAGTGCATGCGATATCGCATCGATGCCAGTAAGAGCCGTGACGCGTTCCGGTTGAGTAATGGTGAGTTCTGGGTCGAGCACAGCGATTTTGCAAGCCGCTTTTGGATCACCACAGGCCATCTTTACATGAGTGACCGCATCGGAGATCAATGCAAATGATTGAGCTTCACTGCCAGTGCCCGCAGTTGTAGGTACGGCAATCATCGGCAACATGGGACTCTGAGCTTTGCCGACACCCCAGTAATCCTGCATCTTGCCGCCGCAACTAAAAAGGAAGTTGATCCCTTTAGCGCAGTCCATCGAACTCCCGCCACCAAGGCCGATGAGAAGATCAGGCTGAAACTCGTGGGCCACTCTTACACCAGCAGCAACATGCTCGGTGCTGGGGTTCTCGCGAAAGTCGTGAAAAGATGCGACCTGCAAACCGGCACTGAGCAGAGCGTCAACACCACGTTGAAAATGCCCAGCGGAAACCACGCCGGAGTCACTGACGACTAAGACTTTCGTTCCACCACACTCGCGAGCCAGTTCACCTAATCGCTGCACACTACCTGCGCCGAAGACAAAACGGGTTCGCTGTTGAAAATCAAACTTCTGCATTGTTCTCACTCAGCTCGTTGGGCAATATTCTAGTTACGCCAACCTGCTTGAAAAAATTCGCGTGAGTCCAGGCAATTTATCAAGAGCCATAGACCGACATAGTGGGTAGGGAATGGGGAGAGCCCTAACTTCGCGATTCGATTCGCAAAAATCGGTTCGCTGACAGCTAGGTACCTACTATGAACCCCAACCGGCCTTCTTAGTATCTCAGAATGCCCAGCCCGGAACAGTAACCGGACCAAGTCTTAATATACCGGATTCCCCCCCGCTTTGTGAGGGCTCTAGGCTTCCTGCTCGATAGCAGGATTGGATTTTTGGGGAGTTTTGAGCCAATCCTTGGCTAGCCGCTTAGCCTCGCAAGCGGTCCGCCAGCAACGATATCGAAGATGGGCCAACGGATAACGGGCGAAAACGTGTAAGCGGACCGTCCGAATTCGTTCGGCTCGAAGGGTCGCTTTGTACGGTTCATCGCCTCGGAGGAAATCGATTCCCGTCAGGCCGCGCTGTACACCGTCATGAATCAAGAACATATTCATGGCTACGCCGGGCGATTCGGCAGTGGAGCTGGTATCCACCCCTACCTGGTAACTGAAAATGGTTGTGTCGGAACGCAAACCGAATTGCATTGCAACCGGCAGACCTTCGTAGTTCAATTGCATCAGATGGGCTCGTCCACAACGGATCGCTTGAACGGCAACTTGGCGGAGAAACTTGCCGAACTTAGGATCTGCGAAACAACCGCTTTCACCTTTGCCTTGCCAACGCGACTGATGCAAGTTGGTCAAGTTATTCATGAACGCTTCAATCTGGGAATGATGTTCGACCCACTTAACTTCATAAGGTCCACCGCTCTGAACCTGCTTGAGCAATCGACGACCTTTATTGCGTCGACTCTTGGACATCTTTGCTAAGTAGGCTTCCCAGCCTTCGCTGAAGTCAATGCGCCAACAACCCATCACTTCATCGACATGACAAGCATGTCCATGCTCTTGCATATAATTTTTTAAGATACCCATACATCGATCATCGCTGACGTAACAGTCAAGATCGAGCATGTCCCAGGTTCCACGCTTTTCACTCTGCCCTTGCTGATGTAAAGCCTCTGCGATCGCCAGTGTGACTTCCGTTTCTGTGCCAGGACTTGCTAACACCGATAGATATTCACTGCAGATGATCCCGTCACCGAGGAATCGCAACTCGCGTCCCATAAGGGGCGAGACTCGCAAATAGAACGGAGCCAAACCGAGAATGTCTCCGTGACTATTGCGGACTACCATAATCCTCAACTGCATTTCATGGGTTCGGTAACATTCCCACCAAGACATGCACCACATCGGATGCAAGAAAGGATCATTACACGCTAATTCGCTCCAGCGATCTTGGATCGATAGAACATCGGCTTCGTTAGACAACGTTTCTACAAAAAGACTCAAGGGGAGAGGCCTCGTCATTGCGTGTAAATCGACTTCTCGGGGTCGTTCTTGAACGAAAGAACCCTCCCTGGTATGTAGCATGAGGCGAATGTGATCCGCTGGAACTTCACCGAATTCCCCGCCTATCACCCCCTTCCTCTGGGACTCCCGAGTCGATTATGCTCGCTGTATCGATTATGCTGGTTAGCAAACCTGTACTTCCCACTCCCTCCTACCTGATACGAGTTTGAGATGCACCCTCTTTCTCCCTCTTTCCGAATCTTAGCCAAGGCTAACATCGTGGGACTTCTGTTGGCTTTGAGTGCCATAAACAGTAAGGGAGAGGCTCAAGACACTTCGAGCCCAAACACAACGTCTCCAAACTCAGCCACAAGCCAAGACTGGGGACGCTTTCGCGGTCCTAATGGCACTGGTGTCCAACCGAAAACCAAAGCTCCCATTCCATGGCAAGCGAGCGATATTCGTTGGAAGATTCAGTTGCCAGGTAGTGGCAACAGCTCACCGGTGGTGTGGAAAGATCGCGTTTATGTATTCACCGCCTATCCAGATAACGCCAGCCGCGAATTGTTAGCCATCGATCTCAAAACGGGCCGCACCTTGTGGCAAAAAGCGTATCCATCCGCCCCGCACGCCCTACATCAACGCAGCAGTTATGCTTCGAGCACTCCGGTTGTTGATGACAGCGGCGTTTACATTGCTTGGGGTGTCCCCGATCAAGTTGAAGTTCGCGCCTTGACGCATGCAGGCGACGAAATATGGAAACGAGATTTGGGACGTTATGTGAGCCAACATGGCTTTGGCACATCACCGATTATCGTGGATGACAAACTCATCCTCGTGAACAGTCAAGATGCGGAGGAACTACCGCCGGGTGTTGAGCCGGGTGTCAGTTCGATTGTCGCTTTGAATCTCAAGTCAGGCGAGACGATTTGGGAAAACAAGCGGCTAACGACTCGCGTGTGTTATGGCGTACCTTGCGTCGTCAAACAGGCAGACAAAACATTGCTGCTGGGTGCTGGTACCAAAGAAGGCTTCTTTGCCATCGATGCGGCAAGTGGAAAGACAGAATGGGAATTTGCCGCATTTGATAAGCGTGTCGTCAGTAGTGCCGTGATGGGTGGTGGCTTGTTGATCAGCACTTGCGGGTCAGGCGGTGGCGGCAATGAACTGATAGCCGTTTCCATTTTGGGTGAACCGAAAGAAGTGTATCGCATCCAACGCGCTGCCCCCTACGTTCCAACGCCAGTGGTTTCTGGTCCGTGGATTTTCATGTGGGCGGACAATGGAATCGTCTCTTGTGCAGAATTGAGCAATGGCAAAACTCGCTGGCAACAGCGCATCGGTGGCAACGTATCGAGCTCTCCCGTTATCGCCAATGATTGCTTGATCGGAATCAGCGAAGATGGCATTGTCACCTTTATCAAAGCGGGGCCAGAATTTGAGAAAATCGGCCAATTCTCGCTCGATGATGTGATCCGCAGCACGCCGGCGATCACCGAAAACGAAGTGCTACTTCGCACCGACAAATACCTCATTTGCATCGGTGCCAGCGAATAACACAACGCCCTCACGTACAACTGTACGTGAGGGCGTTTTAGTTTGAATGCACGCGAGAATGGAACGTCTTTGAGAGATGTTCTGTCTCGGCTTACTTGAGTTGTGACTCTAGCCAGGGAATGACGTCCCCTTCGTAGGTGATTCCATCATCACCACTATTGTCATCGGTAAATGTCTTTTTCTTTTCGCCATCAGGGCCCAGTACAACAATCGCTGGAATCGATTCAATTTCCAGCTCGGTAAAGACATCACTATCTGGCGTTGCACTGAGATAGTTCTTGAATTCTGCCTTTTGTTTTTTCAAGAACTCTTCCACCGCAGGCACGTAACTTTCTGGTGTCTTTGATTTGAGGCCAACGTAGTCGACATTGATGCTGACGCAGCGAACCTTGTCTGGATATTTCTTAGCCAGCTCGACCAAATGCGGAAATTCTCTCATGCAGGGAATGCAAGACGTGCTCCAAACATCAACAACTGTCCACTTTCCTTTTTCTGCAGCAATTTCTTTCAGGGCATCGGCCAGAGTTTTGACCTCGACTGCAATTTTGGGACCGTTTTCTTGGTTTTCTACCGCACCTTCTGCTGGCTTTGCCGTAGTACCGGAGACAGCTGGTTCATCTGCTGGAGCAGAGACTTCATTTGTTGGTACACTAATGGTGCTGATTGGCTTGTCGCTTGCAGCTGGTTGACAACCACCTAAGCACAAGGCCACTGCGGCAGCGATCCTGTAATAGCCACTGAACCCCATCATCGATCGCATGGATATACCCCTCAATACACACGCCTCAAAACTTCGCATTGGAATCGTCCGCCGCGAAAGATTTGCCGCGAATTGTTAGTTAAAAAATGAATCAGCCCCGTCCATCCTTAGTCGATCACTTTGCATGACCTCACCGTATTCTACCCGTTCCTCGTCCGCAACTGAACCGCTGGATTACCAGCGGCTTAAGGCCGCGTTGTATCAAGCGAGAAACGAACTCATCGGGGAACGGGGCCACGCAACTCACTGGACCGGGCAATTATCTACCTCCGCTTTGTCGACTGCAACAGCAGTCAGCGCCCTATCGCTCGTTCGCCAGAAACTCAAATCACCGAATCGAGATTTCGATACGTTGATACAACGTGGAGCTGAATGGTTGTTTCGCCATCAAAATCCCGATGGTGGATTCGGCGATACCGATCGTAGTCACAGCAACATTGCGACAACCTTATTGGTGATTGCGGCGTGGAAGTTGAGTCAATTTGAAGCAACCCCGCTCACAGCAACCCCGAACGCAGCAATCCCCAATGAAGCTGTATCTGCGGCCTTGGATAAGGCGTGGGCGTATGTCGACCAACAAGGCCGTTGGGATGGACTGCGGCGACGATATGGGAAAGACAAGACCTTCGTGGTACCTATTCTCTCGAATTGTGCCCTAGCTGGTTTAGTACCGTGGACGGCAGTCCCCGCATTACCCTTTGAATTGGCCGCACTACCACAAGCTTGGTACCGCTTCGTCAAAATGCCCGTAGTGAGTTATGCGATTCCCGCATTGGTGGCGATCGGGCAAGCCAAACATTTTCATGCGCCGACAAAGATTCTGCCATGGCGTTGGGTCCGAGCAAGTTGTGTGCAAACCTCGCGACGTGTTCTGCAAAAGATGCAGCCTCAAAGCGGCGGTTATTTGGAGGCCGTTCCCCTCACGAGCTTTGTGCTAATGAGCCTTGCCTCTATGGGATGCCACGAGCATCCGGTTTCTAAAGACGCGATTCGCTTTCTAGCCGATAGCGTGTTGGAAGATGGAAGTTGGCCAATCGATACCAACCTAGCTACCTGGGTAACTTCCCTGTCGATCAAAGCACTGTCGCGCGATGGTTTAGAAAACACAGTTGATACGTCGACCGTGGAATGGTTATTGAGTTGTCAGCACTTAGTTCGACACCCGTTTACGGGGGCTGATCCAGGCGGTTGGGGTTGGACGAATCTCAGTGGTGCGGTCCCTGATGCGGATGACACTCCGGCTGCTCTGCTGGCGCTTCATGCCTATTGGAAACAAACCGTTGTTCGCGATCCGGCACTGCGCGCACGAATTCTCGATGCGGTAACACGTGGAATTCGTTGGCTTTATGGATTACAGAATCGCGATGGTGGTTGGCCAACGTTCTGCAGGGGTTGGGGAACACTCCCGTTTGATCGCAGCGGCACAGACTTAACGGCCCATGCTCTTCGCGCCATCGATGTGTGGTTGACCCAAACGCCGGATGCTCGCGAACTATTTCCACACGATCTTTTTGCCAAACAGCCGAGTGCCTTTCGGTCCGGCGTCAACTATTTGCAACGAAATCAAAATTCTGATGGAAGTTGGCTCCCGCTCTGGTTTGGAAACCAGGACTATTCTGGTGAAGATAATCCAATTTACGGAACCTCACGGGTGATGCTTGCCCTGAACGAGGTACGGTCGCTGGAGAAACTGCCTCAAATCGCTGAAATGCGTCGAAAAGGGGCCGAATTCCTGAGAAAAAGCCAAAACCGTGATGGCGGTTGGGGGGGTGGTACGAGCGTCCCCTACGGACAGGATCGCAGCGAATCTAACGATGATCGGTCCAGCTCGGTGGAAGAATCTGCGGTTGCCCTGGAAGCTTTACTCACTTTGGCGGACACCTCAGTTGCTGATTCCACTATAATTCGAGGCTTAAACTGGTTGAGTGAATCGATCTGCCTGGGTTATCATCGTACCAGT
>JAFLCP010000007.1 GCA_017303505.1 Planctomycetota bacterium
TCTTTTTGAAACAATTGTTGAACACGGAGGGTCGCCTTTTTTCGTGTCCTGCGTCAAGGGCAATAAACACTTGATGCCAAATGAGTTACGACAAATCAAGGTACGAGAGTTGGCGCTGTCCAACTAGCCTTCGGCATACGGGTTAAACGATTGCGCTATCGTCTCGCGCAGCGCGGATTACATCCAGTTGGGTAGCAAGAACCATAAGACGGTAATCGCAGCACAGACTACCGTCAGGGCGAACGATGGACTGAACTTCGGAGTGGAGACAGGGGCCGAGTTCGTATGCGGAACACGATAGATACGCAGCAATAATGAGAGATAATACATCGCTCCAACTGCCGCATTGATTGCCATGATCACGGCCCCGACGACCAGCTCCGTTCGAGCTGTACGGATCGCATCTTGGAAGATACCGAACTTTGCCCAGAATCCCGCTGTCAACGGAACTCCGATCAGACTCAACAAACAAACCGACAAGGCTATGCAAAGCATAGGTGCACGCTGATACAAGCCTTCCAGATCCGCCAAACTTGGATCACTGTCGCCATTGGCGGTCAATGTCGCTAAGGCCGCAAACACTCCGAGAGTCATGACCGTGTACGCGCTCAAATAAGAGAGAACATAAGTTGTTTCACCGCCGCGATACAAAGCCGCTGCCACACCAATCAATAAATAGCCGGAATGAGCCACACTCGAATAAGCCAACAGGCGGCGCCATTTCGTTTGAGCAAGCGCCATGAAGTTGCCTGACGTCATGGTGACCAAGGCCAAGACCAACAATATCAGTCCCGCAGATTCCACAAATCCAGTATGAAGTTGAGCGCCACCCAAAATGCGAATAATGGCCAAGAAGCCTGCAATTTTCGGAACCGTTGCGATCATCGCAGCAACAGGGAGTGAACTACCCGTGAACACATCGGGTGCATAGAAGTGAAACGGAACAGCCGTCACACGAAAAGCGAGACCAGCAAGAACTAAGGCCATCGCAACTTTGGCTAACGTGGTGTCATTGGTGGCCAGCGCTGTTGCAATGCCCGATAGCGATGTGGTACCTGACAGGCCGTAAAGATAAGAAGCTCCCATCAAGAACACGGCCGAGGCAAAGGCACTCAACGCAAAATATTTCAAGGTTGCTTCGCGGCCTGAATTGTCCCGGCGGCTGATCGACAACAATAACGTCGTCGGCAAACTCACCATCTCGATCGAGAGATAAAGGGTTGTTAAGTCCGCAGCCGCAGCGAGAAAAATCGAGCCAGCGAGCAAGATCAAAAGGCATGCGTGAAACTCGTACGCAAAACGTCGCGGTGTGTGGGTAATCGAAAATGCCGAAATCAATACGCCTGCCAAAAGAGTCAGATGTGTACCGTGTAAAGCGACCGAATCCGATTGAAAAAGTTTGGTAACCAATCCGGATGGCTGCAGGGAAAACCACACCGTACCAATCCAAAGGGTGGTCAACAAAAATGTCGAGACAATGCCCCAACCACTTACAGAGCGGATACCTGCAGGTGAAGAGTTGTCTTGGAACATCCCTACGAGCAGATAGATGCAAGCGATGCCGAAAATCACAACGGCAGGCAACACGGTAAGAAAGCTATTGGTTAGTTCGGGAGACATTAGCGAGTCGCCTCCAAATTGGGCGAGGATGGCATGGTGGCTGACGTGAGTGGCACGCTGTCGATGTGGGCTTGAATAGCGACTTTCGTCGGTGCAGCTTCATAAACTTGAACTAAGCGGTTGGTATCGACTTGAATCGATTGTATGGCGCTTTGTGGCCACAAACCGATCAAGAGAGTGACGACGACCAGCGCGGTGAGCGGCAGCCATTCCGCCACTGACAAATCGTGCAACGGATGTTTGCGTAGTTGCGATTGCTTTTGCGGTGCGCCAAAGAAGAGGTCTTTGGCAAGACGAAGCGAGTACCACGCTCCCAGCAAAATTCCGACAATCGCTGCACCGGCCAAAGCTGGTGATACCGATAACATTCCACTCAAAGCAAGGAGTTCACCTACAAAGTTGTTGGCGCCCGGCATACCCGCTCCTGCCATCAAGAAAAAGATGGTGAGGATAGCCGTGCGAGGATAAACGCTCGCCAGGCCTGGGCCAATGCCCTGAATCATGGCAGTGCCACGTCGTTCGATTAAGCAGCCGGCTAAAAGGAACATAGCAGCAGTCGTTACACCATGGTTGAACATTTGAAGCGTCGCGCCAGCGACACCTTCGCGAGTGAGCGAGAAAAGGCCGAGCGTGATGAAGCCCACATGGCTCAAACTGCTATAAGCCAACAACAATCGAATGTCGCGTTGGGCCAAAGCACTGAGACCACCATAAACAATGGCCAACACACCCAAGGATCCCAATACAACAGGACCGTATTCGGCGGTTGCCAGTGGGAGCATAGGGATCGCAAGTCTCAAGAAGCCAAACAGACCCATCTTCAATACCACGGCCGCCAACAAGGCTGCGGTGGTTGGCGCGGAAGCACGATAGGTATCAGGCAACCAAGTATGCAGCGGAATCAATGCCATTTTGATTCCTAAGCCAAAAACCAGCAAAGCAAATATCCATTGTTGTTGCGTTAACGTGGTCGTGCTGGTAGCGGCTTGAAGAGATAGGTCGGAGAACAAAGTGGTCACTTTATCGGGAGTCGAATAAAGCCATACGATTCCAACCAAGGCAAGTACCATCGGGATACTGCCAGCCAATGTGAAAAGTACAAACCGTTTAGCAACACGTGGCGAATCTTCTTCACCCCAGCCGGCGATTAAAACCAAGAGTGGCAAAATGGCAAGTTCGAAGCCGACATAAAACAGCAAGATGTCCATCGCCAGAAAAACGATCATCAAGCCTGCTTGAGCCAACAGCATCCAGCCTGCATAGCTGGTGAAATTCTTGTGGATGTGTCGTGTCGCAACACACAAAGCTGCCCATCCAATGATGGCGGTCAGCAGCACCATAGCCGCTCCGATTGAGTCGGCGCCCAACGCGATTTGCACACGCATGCCGCCAGGAGCTGTGATGATAAATGGAACCGGTGCTAATGGGCCCGCTTGTTGTACGGCTGCTGTCGATGCAGCGGGCTGCGATAAAAATTGAGTTACGGACGACCATTGCCAGATCGAGAGGCAACACAGCGTCCCGGAGATCCACAGCGCTGTCGCCTTACCCGAGGCTTCACTCAACTGCTTGGCAAAAAGCAGAAGCGCGACACCTGCGATAAGAGGCAGACCAATAATTAGCAAAGGGAGGAATGCGGTCATGTTATTCACCTTAGCTCCGCAGATAAACGAGGGTTAGCAGAGCAATGATCCCTATCACCATACCGGCTGCGTAATGCGATACGCGTCCGCTTTGCCACAAGCGGATTTGGTTGCCGATGGTTTCAGGTAACGATGCGATGTATCTCGCCATACTGTCGATGACGTGCATATCGAATGCGGCGATGACACTGGCAAGATAGAGGGTGGGGGCTACGAGCAAGTTGTAGAAAAGTTCATCCAAATAGAACCGATTTTCGGCGAAAATCGCAAAAGCATTGGGCGTTTTTGCCGATTCGGCCTGGTTTTTTCGCAATCCGAGCCAGCGACCGATTAGGACGCCCGCGACTGCGATGCTGATCGACAACAGCACTAACAGCCAGCTTTCATGATGATGTTCATGTGCGACTTCGAGGAACGGCATCGGGAGGATGAAGCCCGCGAGCGTATCGAAGTAAAAAATGACGATACCCGAGAAAACGGTTCCTATAGCCAGTACCCATAATGGAGCCAGCATGGCGGTTGAAGCTTCGTGCGGATGTTCGCCAGCTTCTGCAGGCCAATGTTCTTCACCATGAAACGTTTTGAAATAGGCTTTACTGGTGTAGATGGCAGTGAGCAAAGCAGCTGCTAAACCTAGTGCGAACCAGCAGACAAACACGGGGCCGTACACAGGATCGTTCGATTGTGAAAGAAGTAAACCCAGAATGCTCTCTTTGCTCCAAAAGCCAGCGAGCGGAGGTAGGCCCACCAAAGCAATGGCACCCAGCAAAAAGAGAATATGAGTTTTAGGCAGAATGGACTTTAGCCCACCGAATTGTCTCATATCGATCACATCGCCCATGGCATGCATGACGTTGCCTGCTGTGAGAAAGAGCTGGGCTTTGAAGAATGCGTGAGTGATCAAATGGAACATGGCCGCAACGACAGCGAGGCTCAGCGTCGCATCTCCGAGACCAGCGCCAAACGCCAAAAACATATATCCCAATTGGCTGATCGTGGAATACGCCAATACGCGTTTGAGGTCGCTTTGAAAGAGAGCGATGACACCGCCCAAAACGGCAGTAATTGCACCGAGCCAACCAGCCAACAACAGCGCAGTTGGTGCTTCACTCAAGAGTGGAGACATGCGCGCTAACAAGTAGATACCGGCAGTGACCATCGTCGCCGCATGGATCAAAGCGCTAACTGGAGTTGGACCTTCCATCGCATCGGGTAACCATACGTGGAAAGGAAACTGCGCCGATTTGCCAATGGCTCCGACCAAGATGAAGCAACCTACCCAACCCAGTAGGTCAGGATGTTGAGCAGCCAACAAAGGGACAGCCGTAAAGATGGCGTCGTAGTCGAGTCGAGCGATCACATTGGTCGTATCGTCGAGAACCAAACCGACGCCGTACCACAGTGTGATTACGCCTGCTAGGAACGCACAGTCTGCCAAACGGTTCACCAAGAAGGCTTTCATGGCGGCCTTGGCTGCTGAAGGTTTCTGATACCAAAAACCAATCAAGAGATAGCTGCAAAGACCGACACCTTCCCAAAACGCGTATAACAGCAGAAGATTGCCGACCAACACGAGCATGCTCATGCAGAACACGAACGCGCTGATCAACGCGAAGAAGCGAGCATAACCTGGATCGCCTTTCATGTAGCCGCTGGAATAGATGGCAACCATTAGCGAAATGAAAGTTACGACGTTTAGGTGCGTCAGGCTGAGGCCGTCCAATCGCAACGATACAGGAATGTTGATGGTTCCTACATTCAACCAAGTGTAGGCTTGAGTCGAAACAACAAACTCGCCACCCTTGCTTTCGAAGTAGGTCACGATGGCAACCACGGCGGCTATGGCCATGCCGATGATCGTTGGCAAATGCGCGAGTTCTTTTCTGCGCCCCGCCATAATCAACGCCATGCAGATGAGAGATCCGCATAGAGGGGCCAATGGTACTAACCAAATCGCATTGAGCATGGAACAGTTCCCGATTTATGCTTTAGGTGCTGGGACATCTGGAAGTGTCACAGGCACTTTGGTGGTCAAAGGATCGATACCGGCAGGTGTTAAAACCGGATACTCAGCATGTTTGCTTGATTCTGACTTCGCGGTGGGTTTCGATTTTTCAGGGGCCGTTTCGCGAAGATCCGACCAAAGTTCAACATCCAACGTCGACTTGCGGCGATAGAGGGCAACCACCATGGCTAAGGCGATCGCTGCTTCGCAGGAAGCGACCGTCAGAATAAGAATGGCGAAGAGTTGACCGCTCGCGATTCCGTAGTGAGAACCAAAAGCGATAAAGTTGGTTGCCACGCCAGCGAGCATTAACTCGACGGACAAGAAAATCAGAATCAGGTTGCGTCGGGATAAAAACCCCACGAGCCCGAAAGTGAATAGCAACGCGCCAACCATTAAGGTCTGTTGAGTCAATGGTGTCATGATTTTGCTCCATCCCATTGAGTGTGCGTTGTCTTGGTAACTTCTGCTTCCAGCAAGCGGTCGGGCTCATGGTCTTGAGCGATCAAGATTGCGGCAATCGCTGCAATCAAGAGCAACACACCTGCGATTTCAACACTCCAGAGATAATCGGTGAACATCAACTTGCCCAAAGCTTCGACCTTTTGTTCGGTGAGAGGCTTAGGTTCCGATAGGTTCAGTTCGCTGATGGAGTAGAGCAAGCCACTAAACAAAGCCAAGCCAGCGAGCAGACTGAATCGAGGCAAGCTGATGGTGAGATCGTAGGCCTGCAGGTGGCTGCGTTGAGCGAACATCAACACAAACAAAAAGATGATGATGGTGGCGCCTGCATAGACGATCATGGTCGAAGCAGCCAAGAACGGCGATGTGTTGAGAATGTAGATTCCACAAACATCGAGCACGATGGCCGTAAAGCTCAAGGCGGCATACACGGGAGTACGAAACGAGACAAACGCGATCGAAGCGACCACGGCCAGCCAACCGAAGGTGACGAGCAAACTTTGTTCGATACCCCAAGGAATCGAAATCACATTAATCACAAAGGCGGCTGTTAAGGCTACAAATCCCCCAACGGTTGTCATGGGGGTGGGTTTGGTTTGACCAAACGATGCGCGGATCAATAGCAAGCCGATAACTCCCAATGCGAGAACCGCGATGTGCCATGGGGCAATCGTGATATCTCGTTCGGTGATTTGAGCAATCGTTATAGGAATCATGAAAAAATCGCTTGGATTGGAATGTTAGTTTGAGCTAAGAGGAAGGGTGATCGCTCGACGAGGACTCGTCAGGCAGATCGACCAAAATCTCAGAGGCGGGACCAAGAGTTCCTCGCTTGGTCCGGACAGGGTCTTTGCCAGATTGAGTTGTTTCGTCGAATACTTCCAATAGTTTCTCTTTGTCGAAGATCATCTCTTCGCGGCTGAGGCCGGTGAGGTCATAGATACTGGTCAGTTCGATTGCATCGACTGGGCAGGCTTGTTCGCACATCCCGCAATAAATGCAACGCAATTCATCGATTTCAAATGTCGCCGGATATTTGTCGCGATCGGCCCAATTTGGATCGGTTTTGTCCGTCGCGGTTGCTTCAATGGTGATGCACTTGGCGGGACAGACGGTCTGGCACAAGAAGCAAGCGACACATTTCACTCGCCCTTGGTCGTCGCGATTGAGTCGATGAACGCCGCGATAGTTCGGTGGAATTTCGGGTTCAACTTCTGGGTATTGTCGTGTTTCGTTTTTGCCAAACATGCGTTTAACGGTGGTGCCTATCCCGGCAGCGATTGCGGGGATATACAACGTTTCCATCAACGTCATCTGTGGCGGTTCCGCCCAGGTTACATGCTTCTTGGCTTTACTATTTTCTTCGCTCATTAGGATGCACCTTCGTACGGCGCACTGCGCAGGTCAGTTGCGATGTTTGAACGGGAATTGGACGTACTAGTTCGGCGTGTGCTGGCGACATTGGCGATGCCCACCAGCAAAACGATGATCAACGAATAAACTGCTAACCACCATTTTGATAGGTCAAGAGTCAAAACTACGGCGAGGCCAACTAGGTTCAACATGCCCAATGGAATCAAGCCTTTCCAAGCTACGCCCATCAACTGATCGAAACGGAAACGAGGCAATGTCCAACGCAACTGAATGATCAGGCCGATGACTAAGGCGACTTTGGCTAACAGCACGCACCAGCGCACAGCGTATCCACCCCAAGTGCTATCAACGGAGTCGGTGAGGCCGGGGAAATGCCAGCCACCAAAGAACAGCAAAACCGTTAAGAAGCTAACGGTTACAACGTGGGTGTATTCTGCGAGGAAGAACAACACAAACTTGATACCGCTGTATTCGGTATGAAAGCCACCCACCAATTCTTGTTCGCACTCAGGCAAATCGAAGGGGAGGCGGTTGGTTTCAGCCAAGGCAGCGGTGAAGAACATCAGGGCAGCCAAAGGTTGCCACCACACGTTCCAATGCATAAGGCCTGGACCTTGTGATGCGACAATCGATTCAATATTCAGTGTGCCAGCGGCTGCAATCACACCTAGCAACGATAGGCCCAGCGGAATTTCATAACTAATAAATTGCGCACAGGATCGAATCGCGCCATAAAGACTGTATTTATTGTTCGAGGCCCAACCACCCAAGATGATTCCGTAAGCCGATAATCCCGAGACGGCGAGCAAATACAATAAGCCGATATCGATGCCTGGTGCGATGATGGCCCGAAAACCTTCTTTCTCGCCAACTTCCGTTGGGCCAAATGGCACCACAGCGATCGAGAGCATGGCACAAATTAGGCCAATCGTTGGTGCCAAGAAATAGATCGATTTGAAAACGTGATTCGGAACAACTTGTTCTTTGAGAAAGATCTTGATGCCGTCAGCAACCGCTTGCAGTAGGCCTGCAGGACCGACGCGGTTTGGACCGACGCGGTTCTGAATCAAGGCAGCCAGCTTGCGTTCGACAAAGGTCATGTAGAGACCTGCAATCGGAACGACCGCCAGGACAATGCCCATCGCAACGAAAAGTGGCCACAAATAATCCCAGGAAATCATGACAGTGCTTTCACTCCCAATTCACCCATCGTGGCTTCCTTCAACGCGGCAAAGGCGGGGATAACCGCACCTATTTCTTGAAGCAGCGAATCGGCATGGAACAAGCCGCGACGACCTGCTAATTCCATCAGAATTCTTCCGTCTGCACGAGCTTCTGCAGGTGGACGAACCGCTGCGTGGCACCGTTGGGCCAAGCCTGCATGATTGACGACAGTTCCTTCTCGTTCAGCAAACGAAGCCGAGGCCAAAACAAAGTTGGCGTTATCGGTGAGTTTGGATCGTAAAATGTCTTGCACGATCAAGAGACGAAGTTCAGATAGATTTTGCACATCGGCGTTGGATAACACGGGCTGCGGATATCCACCTACAAATAAAGCCGATTGCAAATGTTTTGCAGCCAGCTCGGATTGAACGGTGGACCACTCAATCACTTCACCCTGGAAATGTTTGAGAATGGCACTAACGCCAAGTCGGTTTGGACATTTCTCAGCCCGAATCGTGAATTTTACTTTGTCTGGTGCGGGGCTCTCTCCCTTAGGACCCTTGGGGTAACAATCGTCTGCTCCGACGACGGGTACCGGACCCAAAACCAAGCGGATGTGGCTGTTGATAGACTTCAAGTGAGAAGCTAATAGATAAGCTTCTTCGCATGTCATAAATGGCGAGAAGATCGCCACAAATTTGTGAGCGTCATGCCGAGCTGCTTCGGCAATGGCTTGGTTGACATCATTTAATATGTTCGGCCAAGGATCGCTGAAGTCGAGATCGCTCTTCGGTTTTTCTTCTGTAGCGGGCGATGGAGTAGCGGTCCCCAATTTTCCTTTTCGAGGAGCGAGCAAACGATCTTCGCTGTTGACATACTTCCAACCAAAGCGTCCTTCATCGCACATGAAGGAACCCTGAGCTTGCGGGTTTTCTCGCGGTCGCAAGCGGAAGATTTTGTCTTCATTCTGATCGACTTCGATACTGCAACCGGTGCTGCAGCCAGTGCAAACGCTGTTGGCAGACTTCAGCCACCAGACGCGTTTTTTGTAGAGAAAATCTTTGCTGCACAATGCACCAACTGGGCAGAGGTCGACGACATTACCGGCTAGTTTGTTGTTGCATTCATGTCCTGGGAAAACGTCGATTTCTTCGACGCTGCCGCGATTCACAACATGCAATTCTGAAGTGCCGCTGATTTCGCGGGTGAAGCGAACGCAGCGAGTGCACATCACACATCGGTCGGTGAAAAGAGCGATTTGGTCGCCGATATGATACTTGTCTAAGCGTTGAACTTTAGGTTCGTTGAGTCGGCTGTGAGCGCGGCCAAATTTGTAGGTGTAATCTTGAAGATAACACTCACCAGCTTGATCGCAGATGGAGCAATCAAGCGGATGATTGAGCAGTAAATACTCTAATGTTTGTTCGCGAGACTTTTTTACTTTGTCACTGTCGGTAATCACCACAGTGCCAGGTTTGGCTGGAGTCTGGCACGCTGGAACCAACTTCGGAAACATGCTGACGGTGCCGTCAGGTTTCTTCTCGCCGACTTCGACTAGGCACATACGGCAACTGGCCACCACGCTCAAGTCATGATGCCAGCAGTAATACGGAATTTCTACGCCAGCTTGCTGAGCAGCCTGAATGATGTTGGATTTTGGATCGACGTCGACTTCGACATCGTTGATTCTTACACTGCCCACAAATTTACTCCCAGTCAAATCGGTTGTGTCATTGAAACGTTTCTCATCTGCAGAGAGAACTCTGTTACTGAGCCATTAATGTGCCAACACGACTTCACGCATTTCGGACTTTCTTCCCGACCGAATAAACTCTTCAAACTCAGGTCTAAACTTTTGCAAAGCGTTCTTGATCGGCCAAGCGGCACCGTCTGCCAAACCGCAGATGGTGGTGCCCGGAATGGTTCCGATCGTTTTTGAAATGTCATCCAATTTCTGTAGATCTTCCATCGTTCCTTCGCCTTGGCGGATGCGATGTAGGATCTTGGCTGACCAAGCGGTCCCTTCGCGACACGGCGTACATTGACCGCACGACTCGTGTGCGAAAAAGCGGCAGGTGTTATATAGGACGTCGACCATGCTGGTGTGATCGTCGATAACAATCACGGCAGCGGTGCCCAAGCCGAGACAACCGGCGCGACCTGGACCATTGAAATCAAGCGGTGTATCAAGTTCGTCAGCGGATAGGAAACCCATGCTGATGCCACCAGGGACGACAGCTTTGGCTTTACGGTCTTTCCAAACTCCACCGGCATGCTGGTCGATTAACTGCCGAGCTGTGATACCTAATGGCAATTCGACTAAGCCTGGCTTATTTACATGACCGCTAATGCAATAAAGCTTCGAGCCATAACTGCCGGCGTCACGCGGATTATTGGGGTCCTTGGGAACGCCGATCGTCTGGAACCATTCAGGCCCGCGATCCAAAATGTTGGTTACGCAAGCCAGTGTTTCGACGTTGTTCACAATGGTCGGACGACGAAAGGCCCCTTCAATCGCAGGAAAAGGTGGCTTGATCCGCGGCCAAGCCCGCTTGCCTTCTAGGCTCTCGATAAGGCCTGTCTCTTCACCGCAGATATAAGCACAAGCCCCGCGATGTAAATGAATGTCGAGCGAGTAACCTGATCCCAAGATATTCTTGCCGAGAAAATTCTTGGCGTACATCTCGTCAATCGCTTTTTGGAGTGTACGGTAACAGCGTCCATATTCGTAGCGAAGATAGAAGTACGCAGTCGTAGCTCGAGTGGCATAACCGGCGATTACGATGCCTTCCAAAACTTGGTGCGGATCTTCTTCAATAATGACTCGATTATTGAAGGTCCCTGGTTCACTTTCGTCACCGTTGATGCAGAGATAAATCGGACCGGTGTAACCCTTGGGAAGAAACATCCATTTCGAGCCGGTATGAAAGCCCGCACCACCTCGTCCACGCAGATTGGATTTGATGACGGTTTGGGTGACTTCATCGGGTTGCATTGCCAACGCTTTTTTCAAACCGTTGTAGCCACCATCTGCCATGTAGGTGTCGATCGATGTGTTGTTAGGTTTGCCAACACGTCGTAATAAGATGGGTTCAAATGCTTCACTCATGACCTTCTCCTGCCAATCGCAAAACATCTTCCACAGAAACGTTGAGCTTGAGTTCGTCGTCGATCAAAATGCACGGAGCACCATCACAAGCTCCCAAGCATTCCGCGAGTTCAATGGTAACTTCGCCATTTGGAGTTGTATCACCAGGTGATACATGCAGCTTCTCGCAAACCTCAGCCAGCAGTTGATCACCACCCCGCAGCATGCACGGCAAGCTACGACAAATCCAAACTCGCTTTTTGCCAAGCGGACGGTCTTCGTCGCGAAAAAAGCCGTAGAAGGAGAGCGTGTCAAAAATTTGAGCAGGAGCCAAATCGAGCAACTCGGCAACTTCTTCCACTGCTTCGGTCGGAACACACTTCAGTTCTTGTTGAACCAAATGCAACGCGGGGAGCGTAACGGCTTGCTTGTTGGGGTATCGCGAAAAATGGTCGCGAATTTTCTGGCGTAACCCTTCGGATAAAACGCTCATCGATCGAGCTCCGCAGCAATGATGTTGAGGCTTCCAAGAACGGCAACAACGTCGCTTAACATGCAGCCGCGAATGAGTTGTGGAAACAAAGCGAAATGGATCAACGATGGTGGCCGAGTTCGAGCGCGATAGGCTTTGAACGTACCATCGCCAACTAAGTAGTACCCGAGTTCGCCGTTGGGCGATTCGGTTGCGGCATAAATCGAGCCCCGTTCGCTAGTGAGCTGGCGATTGGGCATGATCTGTTCAAAATGATGGATCAAACCTTCGATGCTTTGATAAACTTCGCGCTTCTCAGGCAACGCTTCTTTACCTGTGCCTGGGGCAAAAATCGGGCCCGATGGCAGATTTTCGAGAGCTTGGCGAATGATTTTGATCGACTCTTTCAGTTCGAGCATACGCACTAAATAACGGGCGTAACAGTCGCCGTCGCGACAGCAGATCACATCAAATTCAAGGTCGTTGTATGCAAGGTAAGGTTCATCACGACGCAGGTCGCGAGTTACACCGCTGGCTCGAGCGACTGGGCCGGTTGCTCCACCGGAGATAGCTGCTTCTTTGCTCAATACGCCTACGCCTCGAGTGCGTTCGATGAAGATGCGGTTGCGCGTTACCAAGCGATCGATGTCGGCATAAGCTTTATCGAAGCCGTTGACGAACTGACGAATCATTTCGATTCCATCGTCGGTGATGTCGTACATCAAACCACCGACGCGTGTGTAACTGGTATGAAAGCGTTGTCCGGTCACACGTTCGCAGATTTCATAGATGCGTTCACGTTCGTTGAACGCATACATAAAGGCCGTAACGCCACCGAGGTCGAGAACGCTGGCACCGACACACAACAAATGATCGTGAATTCGCATTAACTCAGCGAAGATCGTCCGCAAATATTTGCAACGTGGCGTGAGTTCGATTCCTAATAAGTTCTCTACCGCATGGTGCCAAGCAATTTCGTTGGCCATTGGTGAGATATAGTTCATGCGATCGACGATAGTCACATATTGGTTGTAATCGAGAGCTTCACCCAGTTTCTCGAATCCACTATGCAAGAAGCCGATGTCTGGTTCAGCGTCGACAACTTCCTCGCCATCTAACGTCAGCAGCAAGCGGAGAGTTGTGTGCGTGGCGGGATGCTGAGGACCGAAGTTCAGCGTCCACAATCCTTCGCGTCGACCGTAATCGTCGACTTCAAAATCTCTAAGCTCCAGTGGCATACGAAATTACTCACAATTCAACGGGCGTTTTCTTGGACGGTAAGCGAAAACGCGTCATTTGATTAAGGGTTAACTTTGAGCTCGTGTCACAACCGGGAAATTATGTCGTTCCCCGCGACCCTGCATCGGATAATCTTTGCGGAGTGGGTAGGAAGCAAATTGTTCAGGCAGTAGCAGCCGTTTCAAATTCGGATGATTTTCAAATCGTATTCCGAACATGTCATACGCTTCTCGCTCTAGCCAATCGGCCGATTTCCAAAGCGAATACATCGAGGGAACAGTAAGCTCAGGCTCATTAAGATAAACCGAAACGGTCAATCGCTCGCCGGATTCAGTATTGAGCAAACAATACACAACCTCGAATCGATCTCTAGCACCTTGATATTCGAGCAAATCGATAGCGGTTACGTCGATGAGCATGTCCATGCCGCACTTATCGCGAAGTGTGGACATGGTTGCTGCGAGTCGATCGCTGGATACGATCAAGCGGCATTGGGCACGAAATTCGGACCAACGTCGCGAATCATCGGGCATCAGAGCATCAAGACGTTCTTGCCATTTCGCGATTAGCGTCATGATTAGTGCCTTGGATTGTAAATAGGAAGTTGAAACTTCTTCGGTTGTCGATCGCGAATGCGTTCGATTTCATCCCGATCGAAACGAGGTGGACCTTCGGGCGATGTTCGCGATGCAAACTCTTTGCCGTAGACGGTGCCCGTTTGTTGGATTTTTTCCTGCAAATCGAGGACGGCTCGAATCAATTGTTCAGGACGTGGAGGGCAACCTGGGATGTAAACATCGACCGGAATAAAACGGTCGATACCTTGCACAACAGCATAGGTATCGAAAACGCCGCCCGAACAGGCACAGGCACCCATCGAAATGCACCACTTGGGTTCTGGCATTTGCAACCAAATGCGTTGGAGCACTGGGAGCATTTTCATCACTACGCGTCCAGCAACGATCATCAAGTCGCATTGGCGCGGAGTAAACCGCATTACTTCTGAGCCGAAACGAGACAAATCGTGGCGGCTAGCTGAGGCAGCCATCAGCTCGATACCGCAGCAGGCAGTTGCGAACGGCATGGGCCACAAGCTGTTTTTGCGAGCCCAGTTCGCGGCCGCATCTAGCCTTGTCCAAATAACATTGTCGCCCGTGGGGTTCATTTGCGTCGCCATTGAAACACACCTTTCTTCCACGCATAGACATAAGCGAGGAACAGAGTACCGGAGAGTGACAACAGAGCGATGAGGATTCCGAACTTAGTTTCCGGCGTGACGATCGAACGATTGGCTACTGCCCAGGGATAGAGGAACAAAAGCTCGACGTCGAATAGCAAGAAGAGAATGGCAATCAGATAGAATTTAATGTCCAGCGGTTTTCGCGCGTCTCCCACCGGGTCCATACCAGATTCGTAAGGCATGTCCTTGATAGGCGTTTTCTTTCGTGGGGCTACCAAGTGAGGCAAAAGCAAACTCACTGCAGCAAAGCCGAGAACTGCAAAAGAGTAAATCAGTATCGGGATGTAGGAATTCAAGCTAGCAATCCAGCGTTGTCTTAGATCGTGAAATTTTTCACAACTCATTTCGGATCATAGTCACGACACATGGTTCGGCAAGTGCAGTCTGCGGCCTGCAGTTGTTGGATTGGGAGCTCCGAATAGTGGACAATTGTGTGAATGAATGATGTTTTGAAGCGGTAATGTGGGGTGAAGTCGCATAAATCCATGAATAAAGGCGTGGAATCGTACTTTTTGCGCCCAAAATCACGGAAATTGAAGCACGGGATTGTAACCTGACTAACAATTAATTTTTGAAAAGTAGCAGAGGTTGGGTTGCGTGCTAGTTCTTTCGAGCAGCAACTTGTTAACTAGGTGCCCCAAAAGGCAGTAGTTGTACGGGTGGCATGCCCACTGAGAAAAAACGGAGTTAGCGTCTACAATCATCTGCGGCTAGCGACCATAAGATTGACGATGAACAAACACGGCGACCATCTTTGAGTGTGCTGACACGACGATACAACGAAATGAAAATGGCATGAGTCCTGAACACGATACAGATTCGACGGCTCCTCAAGATGTAGGGAGCCAAGATGAAGTGCAGAAGTTACATCAAGCTTGGCGATTGCCGCTAGAGATTGCGAAGTACACGACCGTCTTCGGCATCATCGCATTTTGCTTGTGGATTGTACGGGCCAAGCTGAAACACATCACTTGGGCGCAGATTGTTGAGAGTGTCGAGAATATCCCGCCCAGTCAGATTTTGTTAGCGATCATGATCACCGCATTGAATTTTGTGGTGTTGACGGGCTACGACTGGATCGCAGTTACCTATCTCAAGAAGAAACTCTCGATTTCCAAAATTATGGTCGGGGCTGTTGTTGGCTACGCATTCAGCAATGTGGTTGGTTGGATGTTGGGAGGGACCGCTGTTCGATATCGCATGTATCGGCGCTGGGGCTTTTCCTTTATGGATATCGTAGCCTTTATTTCTTTGCTGACGGTTACATTTTGGATGGGAATGTTTTTGTTGGCAGGCATTGCGTTTGTGATGTTGCCGGTTCAGTTGCCAGACGAGTATCAAGACAAGTTGTATTTCGAGCCGATTGTGTTCGGTTATGTTTTCTTGGCGGTGATTTTATCGTATCTGATGGCAACGCTGCTGATTCGCAAGCCACTAAAGATTGGTGGTCAAGAGTATTCTTTTCCACCGATGAATTTATCTCTATTGCAATTGGTTGTTTCCGCAGCTGACTTCGCCTTAGCCTCGTTGGTGTTGTACATCTTGTTGCCCGATGGCACAGCGAATTACAGCACAGTGCTGGTGAGTTATCTGGCGGCGATGATTGTGGCGGTGACGTTGCATGTGCCAGGGGGCTTTGGCGTACTTGAGGTGATCGTGTTGGATCTTCTGACCAAAAATGAAGTGACACCCTCTAACGAACTAATCGTCGCTGTAACTTGTGGACTGCTATTGTTTCGAGTTGTCTACTATTTGATTCCAGGGCTGATTGCCTTGGTCATGTTCTTGTGGCAAGAAGTCATTTTCTGGCGGCAGAAGAAGGCCGAAGGTGCACTTGCGATTGGCGACAATATTTAGCACTGCAATAACATTTAAAGATAAGACTCACATAGACTGTTGTAACTTCAATTGCACCAACTGCTCCATGCGGGAATTCAACATGGAGCAGTCGTTGTTGGCGTCAAGATCTGGTAGTGAGTCTATTCATCATTGCTAGATTTATAGCGGTTCAGCCCGATGCTCTTGGCCGCGAACGCCGAGGTTTCCGTAACGATGATAGTCGCGGCAGAGGCTTTGTTCTTCGACATACCATAGAGCTTCGACGCGAGCGACATTCGTCACTGGTCGATCAGCCAGATGGATATGAGATTCAAGGGCTGCGGCGCGAATAGGTAGCGGAATGGAATTGGCGTCCACGTATCGAACTCGATCCGTTTGCTTCAAGCGAATAGCTTCCGCCAAGACCTCATCGCTTTCCTCAATAAACTCGATGCTGCCGGCTAGGTCTTCTGTCCAACGATCTAGCCAATCGACGAGGTTGCGATCGAAGCGTGGAGCGACGCTAACGGTGACACGACAACCGACTGAGATCGCGGCAATCATGCGAATTAATGTATCTTCTAAACGATCGCTGAGTTCGACGCGGATGCGAACTTGTTTTACTGGAAGATAACGTCGCAGATTATCTTGACCGATCAATTTGAAATGATCGTGGGACTCGAGAATTTCTTGATTGGCAAAGCGATCGAAGTCGAGCAGAGCTTCTCGAATCAGCGGTTTGAGGCCAGCAATGGCTGCTGGTACCTGTTGATCCTTTTCAAGATGTTCCCAGAGGGTCTTGAGTTTTCCAATTTGTGGAGTTGCTTTCGTTGGCGTTCCTGTTGCGCGAGCCGACGAGGGCTTCGGTCGCACATGGCAAAGTGGAATGATGTAGTTGGGCCCACCCGCTTTGATACCTGGGCCAAATGCGCTTAGGCCGAGACCACCGAAAGGTTGTCGCAACACAATCGCTCCGGTTGTCGGACGGTTGATATACAAATTCCCCGCCTTCAAATGGCTCGACCACAGTTCTTGTTCGCGGTCATCCAAACTCTCAAGGCCGCTGGTCAAACCGTATCCAGTGGCGTGAACTAATTCGATTCCGTGGGTGAGATTCTTGATCTTCATCACGCCCAATACGGGACCGAAGAGTTCTGTTTTATGAGTGAAGCTATCAGGTTGAACGTTCCACTTTACGGCGGGGCTGTAGAGGGAAGGATTGTCGTCGAGTTGTTTGGGGAGAACGGCCCATGATTCGCCATGTTCTAGTTCTTTGAGGCCACGCAGCAACGCGCCACTTGGCGGACGAATCAATGGTCCCATCTTATTCTTTAGTTCCCACGCAGAGCCGACGGACATGCTGCTAATGGCATCGACAAATTGTTCACGGAAGTTCGTGTCCTCAAAAACTTCTTCTTCCAAGAGGAGCAATGATGTGGCACTACATTTTTGGCCTGAGTGAGAGAAGGCGGAATGGAGAACATTTTTGATGGTTTGATCTCGATCGCTTAGGCCAGTTACGATGGTCGCATTCTTGCCGCCTGTTTCGGCCAGCAAGAATAAGTGTGGATGTTGTTTGAGCATTCGCTGCGCGGTTTCGGTGCCGCCGGTGAGGATAACCGCTTTCACATCTGGATGACCGACAAGAGAGTTGCCTGCCACACTTCCGCTGCATGGGATGAGTTGTAATGCGGTACGTGGCACACCAGCGGCCCAGAAACACTCGCATAAAACCGAGGCGGGTAACACCGTATCGGAAGCTGGCTTCAGCAGCACCGTGTTGCCGGCTGCGAGAGCTGCAGCGATACCACCGCATGGAATTGCGATCGGGAAGTTCCAGGGAGAAATAACGGCAACTACACCGAGAGGCTGAACTTCAATATCGTCGCGTTTGGCCAAATCGAGTGCACAGCTTGCATAGAATTCTACGAAGTCAACCGCTTCGCTGACTTCGGGATCGCTTTCAAGCAAAGTCTTGCCACCGTCTGCCAAAGCAGCGCCCATGAGGTCGCCACGGCGAATGCGAATTTCTTGGGCGACTCGTCGCAAAATGTCATAGCGATGTTGGGCGGTGAGTTGTCGCCAGCCAGATGGGTCGTCTGCGGCGCATTGGATGGCGCGACGGATTTGAGCTGGGCTCGCTTGATGATATCGAGCTGCGACGACACCTGGGCGCGATGGATCGGGCGATTCGTAGAGGCCACCTTCGCCAGATTGTGTCTCACCTGCAATGCACAGCGAAATTTCGGTGGCGCGGCTATCGCAACGTTGTTTCCATTGCTCGATGATCGATTCTGCCCAAAGGCCATTTTGTACAAGCGAGACATCGGTGTCGGGCTCATTTTGGAATTCTTCCCAACGTTTAGGTTCTGCGGGTTGGGCAGGTGGTAGTCGTCGATCTTGAGTTCGGCGCGGCAAGTCTGAAACGGTTTTCGAAAGTTCAAGCGACGAGATGAAACCTGACTCCAAGCGTTTCCAAGCAGGGCTTCCAACTTGAATGTTGAAGGCGTGTCTTAGAAAGTTATCAGGTCCAGTATTTTCATCGAGGCGACGGATCAGGTAACCGATGGCGTTGATGAATTCATGTTGATGACAGGCTGGCGCGTAGAGCAGAACATTGTGGCAAAGTTCGAAGAGAGCTCGCCGTTGATGGTTGGCCATGCCTTCGAGCATTTCGAATTGCACTTGAGCGAGCACACCTTGGCTCGCTGCGAGGACGACTGCATAAGCGAGATCGAAAAGATTGTGGGAAGCGACGCCGAGTTGTACGGCTTTGTAGATATCGGGCTGCATGCCGTACTGCAACATACGTTTGTAGTTGGCATCGGTTTCGTATTTGTGTTTGTAGGGCGCTTGAGGCCAGCCGCGCAATGAAGCTTCCACTCGCTCCATTTCCATGTTTGCCCCTTTAACAACGCGGACCGTGATGGGGGAGCCGCCCCGACGGACGCGTTCTTGAGCCCACTCGGATAATTCGCGTTGAACGATATGTGAGTCGGGGATGTAAGCTTGAAGAGCGATGCCGGCTCGGACTTGTTCAAGGCCAGGTCGTTCGAGAGTCTTCATGAAGGTGTCGGCGGTGAGTCGCAGATCGCGATATTCTTCCATATCGAGATAAACAAACTTCCCCACTTTGGAGCCATCGGGACGCACAAACACTTCGCGGGCTGCTGCGCGAAGGATAAGTTCCAAGCGATCGCAGAGAACTTTGACGGTGTGGCGACGAGCGATTGCGGAGATCTGCGAATAGATCGTTGAGATTTTGACCGACATGCACTCGATTTCAGGACGCTGCAAGGCGGCTAAGTATTTTTCAAGACGCCGCTGGGCTTCTTCTTCGCCGAGAATGGCTTCGCCCAAAAAGTTGACGTTCATGCGCAGACCTTCTTCGCTGCGAGCTCGCAAATGCGAAGAGAGAACATCAGCTTCGGCGGGAAGGATTACGTTGGCCGTTTCCTTTCGCATTTTGTCTTTGACTAAGGGGACGGCTACGCCTGGCAAATAATTGCCAAACGATTGAAAGCCTTTGAGCAAAGTGCGATCAAGCATACTGAAGAATCGAGGTACACCTTGCACGTCGAGGATATGCACCATTTGATCGACAACGCGCCAAGCGGATTGGCTGCGAAAGGACTGGTCGGTCATTTGGGTGAGAATGGCTTTGTCGCTTGGGTGTTGGATCATGCGATCCAGTTCGGCTTGTTGGCGACGCTCGGCGGGAGTTTGCAATTTGGCAGCTCGGTTTTGCAGCATGCGAGCTACGGCCAGTGCTGCTTCTACGAGTCGATCAGAATTGGAATTGGGGCTTAATTCTCCGATGAGACGGGGAACATTGACAGAAGCCAGCGACTGGTCAGCCGATATTTCTGGCGCACTCATAGATCGAACTCGCGTGAAGGAATGTCAAAGAACAAACTGCCTGTATCATCGTAGCTAATTTGAGGCAGAAGGGTAGCGGTGAAAATTAGAGATGAAGATAGAACGCGGTAGAAGATGAGAGGCCGCATTTTCGGCGAGGTTATACGCTCGAAGGAGGCTTCGCTGTTGGGCAAATCGACTTCGAGCGTTGGGTTGGCTACCGGTACCTAGTCACGGGGCATGGCCGTTTGGGGAGTTCTCCATGCTGTGGCAGTTTAGGCTTCGGAGACGGCGGCTGACTCAGATTCACCTTGTTTATCATTGAGCTCTCGCAAAACTCGATCGAGAACTCCGTTGACGAAGGTGCTCGAGTTTTTGCCACCGTAGCGTTTGGCAATTTCGACAGCTTCGTTGATGGCAACACGACCTGGTGTCCCTACGTGCACCATTTCATAAGTCGCGAGGCGGAGGATATTGCGATCGATGGCCGACATGCGGCGGAGTGACCAGTTGGTCGCTTTTTGGGAGAGAAGTTGATCGACTTTGAAGCGGTGTTTGCGAACGCCGGTGAGCAGATCGAGGGCGAACTGGGACAGCGGCTTATTTGCTAGCATTCGCTTGTTAATGAAAGGTTCGGCGAGCGCTGGGTCGTGGTTGGGATTGAGATCATCTTCGTAGAGGAGTTGTAGAACGACTTCTCGAGCGCGTCGGCGGGTGGTCATGATGGGATTCAGGACTGTAAAGTGAGGGGAAAAACGGCGTGCGAGTCATATAGCATCGCTAACGATAGGATAACCTTCAGGGCGGTTTGAGAAAATGGCCAAAACGGAAAGGGTTGGTGTTGAATGGGGGGAACTTGTTAGAAAAAGGTTGGGTGGTGGGCTGAAACGGGGAGAATCGCCCTAAATGTAGGGTGAGGTTGGGGGACAGTTGGGGGTGGTGCGAGTGAGTCGTTGTTGGGAAATGCGCTGGGCGAGATTGGGGGAAAAGTATTCGCAAAAATCGCTATTGGCCCGAAAAGAGTAGTTGGTGTAGGTTATCGGGTGACCCAGTTTGGACCATAAGGCTAAGGAGGAGCCAATGTATCTGGTTAGCATGGATGTTGATCCCGAAAATCTAGTGGATTCTGCCGGTTCCCTATCAAACCCAATGGCACATGTGCCGTCGGCGGGGAGCGGAGTATTGGCGAATCGAGCAGCTTCTGCGGCAGCAGAGTCGATATCTCACATTGGTCCTCTGAATGAAGGTCTCAATGCTATATGCGTCCCGACGGCGTACAACACGTCGAAGATGATGCGTCGGTTAGTTAGTGGTTTGTACGGACCGTTAGCGATGCAGGTTGGCGCTACGGCGTTGCCGATGCGTCAGATTACATGGAGCGATGCATCGGGGTTATTCCGAAGATTTCATTACGCGAACAATTTGCATGGTGAGCGCGAGTATCGTGTTGAGCATCGTCCTTTGTGGAGCGATGCGTTGGCATGGCGATCGTTGGCTGCGAATGAAGGTGGCGCTGTTCCACAAATCGATCGTGACTTCTACGAAACGGTGTATGCGCTTGGAAAAGACCAATGTGTAGCGCCGCAGAGTTTGTGGAATGCGGCGCGTCAGCAAGGATTATTGCAAGCCCCGGTTCCCGCTTATGTTCCAAAGGTGCCGAATTTAGAGTTAGAAGATCTTCAACGTCGCCGTGCGTCTTTGGCGAATGAAATCGACTATTTTGATCGCTTGCCAGTTCATGATCGAACCTATTCCACCAGAGACGATTTGCGTGGTGAGCAGCGTCGTTTGTTGCAGGATATAGATTTGTTGCAGCGTGATGTGCCCACAGAGGCAGAGTTGCTGGAGCAACGAAGATATTATTCACAGCGCGAGCAGTGGCAGCGAGAGTTGGTAGATGCAACAAATCGAGCTGAGCCGTTGAATAGTCAGGTCCAGCGTTTGCGGCAGGAGCAGCAGCGATTGGTCGAGGAATTGCATCTGGCATCGAAGAACAGTCGGCCGGCTGTAGTGACGGAACGCTTAGTGACTGAGACTCTGGTGCCTGTTGTGACAAAGAGTCATATGGATCGATTGAAGGAGATCGACACACAGTTACATCATTGGCAACGAACGGCGACCGACATTGCAACGCATCGTCAGCAGCTAGAGCAATCGGCTGCGCAATTGCGAGTTGAGAAACAGAGTGATTTGAGTAATCCGTATGCGGTTGTTGATCCACGTGAGCCGTTGCGAGCGTTGGAGAATCAGCTTCTGCAAACGCGACGTCAATTGGAAGATTTGGTGCAGGTCTACAACCATGGGGCTCGGGGAAATAGCAATGTGGATGTTTCCTTGCCATCGACACTCAAGTCGATGCAGGAGAATCTATACGAAGTTTGTCGCCAGATTTCTCGAAAAGAATCGGATACTGCTTCGCGTCAATTGCATGAGCAAATCGAGCAGTTGGGACGTTGTGAAAAGGAACTTCATACAGCGATTGAGAAGCTGCTCGGCGATCGATTGCAATTGTTGCAGCAGATTGCGGCAGAGATGGGGATTCCCGTTGAGCAACTGAAATTGAAGTTGCCGTTTCAGTGTGGTTGTGAGAATCACGGAGTCAACTTACATAGCTATCGTTCGAATCAGTTGCCACTGGAAGTTAAGACAGTGGTGCGCAAGTCGATTGATGATGGAGCCGAGTTAGCGATTCGGGAGAAGTTGCGTGATGTTGAGGCTCGTTTGCGTGCGACGCAGGGAGACCATGCAGCGTTGTTGGTGGAGATTCGCCGACTTGAAGAGCGATTGAAGGATGAGCCTAAGGTTCGAGTTATCGATACAAGTCGCTTGATGATGCTTCGCGAGCAGTTGGAGCGGGTTGAGCAAAGGCTGCGACAGTGGGATCACATCGATGGTTTGCGGGCCGAGTTGCGAGAATTGGATCGTCGCATCGCCGACCTGCGAATGGTCGAGTATCGGCAACCTGTGGTGGCAGAGAGTGGTTTACACTCCGCAGCGAATGTGTGGCATGAGAAGCTTACTGCAGTTCCCGGGCACGCGATTCACGGACGTCCACTTCCGACATGGGCGTGCGATCAGGATTGGAATCACTACTATTCTCGATCTATTTCACCGGGTTATTTGGACGCAGTGAGGCCTTTGGATGCCGCGTCGGGCCGATCGGTTGAGGAGTATCGCATTGCTACGTTAGCGATTCGGTTAGCGATTGTTGAAGCGATGATGGGACGAGGCCATGTGGCCCCATTGTTGATCGACGATTGCTGGAACGAACTCTCTGTTGCGACCTCGAAGCAGCTGATGAGCGTGTTGGCGGAAGTGGCACGACGTGGTATGCAAGTTGTCGTATTGACTGCGGATCCTCGAGTTAGCACGTTAGCGCGGGCACATCAGGCTTGGATTTGTCACGTTCGGCCATTGGTTGAACGTGCACCGGAACCTATGCCTGTTGTCGAGAGCGTGATTGTTCCTGCACCTGCGAAAACATTAGATGCTGCGGAAGTGAATCGACGGCTTCATGCTATTGCCGATGAACTTTATGCACAGCAAGAGCCTACGGTTGTGCCACTGCGGTTGGCTGAGCCGCCTGAGCCTGTGGTGGTGAAGAAACCGAAAGTAAAGACATATTATGTTGATGGGCGAGGTCCCTTTTATTTGTCGCGAAGCAGTCGAATCGAAGATGCTCCGTCGATGGACGAAGCGATGGCAACTCGTTTACGGCGGGTTGGCATTCAGTCGATAGGTAATCTGTTGGATGCAAATCCGGAGAAGGTTTCGCTGAAACTCGAGGATACTTCGGATGATGATTATTATCGCCAGAACGGTTTGAAGAATCACGCCAGAGGGAAGTCAAGTCGGTATGTTTCACCGAAGCGAGTCGCGCGCTGGCAAGCAGAATCGCGGTTGGTGTGTGAGGTGCCGAATGTACGAGCATTCGATTCGCGAGTGATGGTTGGTTGTGGAATCAAGACACCGCGACGCTTAGGAAAGTTAACACCACGAAAGCTAGCCAAGCGAGTTGAGCGATTCTTGCAAACCGAGCGCGGTCGGCAGGTGCTTCGTAGCGGAAATGGTTACGAAGTGGCACGCATCACCAGTTGGATCGTGGAAGCGAATCGTGAGCGTAATCCAGCGGTTTCGGCAGACGATCGTGATCGATCTCCCAGATCGGAGCGGAGGAAGAGTGGGCGTGCTGAACGCGATCGCTCGCGATTGGAAAGAGATTCTAAGAATTCGATGTCCGCTGCAGAGCGTCGTTTGCAGCAGAAGATGCGCGAACGCCTGCGTGCGGAGAGGCCGGAACGAGAAGTAGAGCCAGTTGTGGCGGAGGAGCCAGTGGCGGTGAAGCGAAAACGCGAGGTCCGTCGTGTCGTAACTTCCAAGCCCGTTGCGGCAACTGAGACAGTGACAAAGCAGTCCACCAAAGTGCTCAAGTTCTTCTTGAGTCAGGATCGACCTGTGGTGGATGCTCCAAGCATTGGGCCGAAGGTTGCGCAGCGAATGAATAACTGTGGCATTTTCACGGTTCGTGATTTCCTGCAAGCGGACCCAGAGTCGTTGGCATCTCGTTTAGGTGAGTCACGTGTAAGCGGGGAAGTTATTCGTCAATGGCAGCAACAATCGCAATTGGTATGCCGTGTTCCCGATATGCGCGGCCATGATGCCCAATTGTTGGTAGCTGCCGGGATTAGTTCGCCTGAGCGTTTAGCGAAATCAAATCCAGTTAAGTTGTATGAGGAAATCCGTACGTTAGCGGAGAGCACTCAAGGCAAGCGCATGTTGCGAGGCGCGACTGGTCCAGATTTGGACGAAGTGAGAAGCTGGGTCGAGTCCGCTGGTCTCTGCCGCCCCCTCGCCGCAGCCTAACCCTCCCCAATCGGTGCCTGGTACCCTTTCCATATGGTGCCAGGCACTTCAATTGGATGCCTCAATTGGATGCCTGGCACCTTGTTTTTCCGGCACCTTGTTTTTCAAACTCCGCCCTTCTTGGTGCCAGGCACCAGCAAATAGGCACCAGCAAATTATGGTGCCAGGCACTTGGTTCTTGGTTTTGGTTCGAGGAAGTGAGCCGGACGTCCACGAAGACAAACAATTGACTTTGAGAGAAAGAACTCAAGTCGTCTAAAAACGAAGAGGCTCAATGGGCTTGCTGCAGCCCCATTCAAAGCGAACGACAATGAGACTTGCAACTCCAAACTGCAGTCAAACCGTATAGAACCAGAAAACGTCTCGGGCTTGTTTCAACGAGGCTACTGGTCCAAGAAACTGGTGGTGCGGTTAGGCACTAGATGATGCCGGCGATTTATCCGGCTCAGTTAATAGTCCTTTTTTTTCTGCGGGGCAGCGAAGCTTATGGCCTCCTAACTCTGCAGCTTTCTTGGCCAAGCTGTCTTTGTTGCCCACAAAGCTCCTGAAAAGCGTGTCATACGCGGTGATGAGCTCTAAAGCATTTTCCCAAGAGATTTTCAAACGCTCGAAAATGGGCGGAATTTCAGGCGGAATGAATCCCTTTTTGTCTTCGCGAATGATCCTTCCGACTATATCGATCGATAGAAGATACTCTTGTAGCGAAATTCCCAAGAAGCCAAAGTCGCTCGCACGAGTCGGTAGGACACTAGTCCGTTGCCGCGTAGTTTCATCGTTTGAGATTTCAAGCGGCGATATGAATGCGTCCGGTCGCTTTTCTGCAGGGACTTGAGGGGTCGCCTCCTGCATTTCAGCAGCCTTAATTTGGCAGTAAACGGAGGTGTATTCGCTCGTTTCCGGGGTTTGGCATGCGTTTGCTCGGATAGGATTTAGGTCCACATACATCGCTCCGACAAAAGTAGATAGATTATCCAATAGCACTTTCACTTTGTATCGATCTTCCCAAAAGTGTCCTTTCTTTTGGTCGACTAGATTGAACAGTTTTGCACAGTAGCCATTAAGTGCCCACATGAAATAGCTGACACTAGAGAGACGCGAACGCAATTCGGCGATTCGCTTTTTGTTCTCGGCAAGCTTCTTGATGTCGGCTTCGGTAGGTCCTTCTGGGGTCTTGTTTCTGAAGTCTGCAAGAGCTTGGCAAAAGCCAGGGCATATCACTAGCCATCGTCTTGCCACTTCTTCGTCATCCATTTCAGCAACTAATGAGGGTCTATTGCGCAAAATCACATGAAAATGATTCTCAAGTATTGAGAAACGCAGCACATCAATGGCAAATGCGGATGCCAGTTTCCTCAGTCGGAAAAGGATCACATCTCGCCGTCGATGATACTTACACTTTGTGCTCAACTTGTCGTTCATAAAGAAATCTTGGCGAACGCAGCGCTGTGTGATGTGGAGGATGTTCTCTACAGCTGGGTTCGCAATCTGAGTCCGTTTTCTTCGCATGGCTTACTCCTTTTGGTTCGCTGTATTGTTAGTGGACATCCGGATAAGTTCAAGAGTGCGCCGAAAAAATGTTCATTAAAATTGTTCTGAATACTAGCATTTTTTAATTCTAAGGATTTTTTGTTCACTTTATTGGCTCAATGCTTGCAAAGTTTGGTTTTGGCAGTAGATGGTGCCAGTCATGCGACGAGTCGCGACACTAGACAAGGTGCCAGGCACTCAGTCCATTTGGTGCCAGGCACCATGTTGGAGGCGGGGAAATTCAAGAGGTAATGGTTACGGACACCCCATTTACTGCGTACTATGGAAGGGATGCCGATTGATTGGGCGGTTTCAACGAATCGATCGCCTTACCTTTCGTTTCATTGCAAATGCTGACAAATGTGGAATCGCCATCCAAACCATGTCAAACTTTCAAGCCTACATAATGCAAGCGAATCAACCTGGAAGAGTTTTCGGGCTCCCTCCTTGGTTCGCCATTTCGCTTTGTCTATGGGCCTGCGCCTATACGACCAACACTTGCTGCTACGGACAAGACAGCGAAGTTGCACCGTTTGCCGAAATGCCAGAACTCAATGGAACTCCCCCTGTCCCCACACTCTCCCCTACGCGTGTTCCAGCCTTTCGCGACCTTTTTGACGGCAAATCACTCGATGGCTGGACCCAGCGCGGCGGGCAAGCAGAGTTTCGCGTCGAAGATGGTGCTATTGTGGGCAAAACGCGCATCGCGACTCCCAATAGCTTTCTCTGTACCACCCAAGAGTTTGCTGACTTTGAACTTGAGTTGGAATTCAAGCTAGAAAACGACCGCCTGAATAGCGGTATACAAATACGCAGTTCTAGCAAGCCAGAGTATAAAAATGGACGTGTACACGGCTATCAAATCGAAATTGACCCCACCGCCCGAGCTTGGACCGGTGGCATCTATGACGAAGGGCGGAGGGGCTGGTTGTTTACGCTCAAGAATCGACCAGAAGCTCAAGCCGCCTTCCGATTGGGCCAATGGAATAGAATGCGGGTTGTCGCCGAAGCGAATCGGATTAAAACATGGATCAACGAAGTTCCGGTTGCCGATTTGATGGATGATTTATCCTCTCGCGGTTTCATTGCCCTGCAAATTCATGCCAGTAACGAAGTGATGCCCATGGAAATCCGCTGGCGAACTATTCGGCTCAAGGAACTTAATCCCTCTGAACCGGCAGCGGATTCGCGTGTCGAAACTCAAAACGACTCGTCAAACTAACACCCCAAATAAACATAAAGACACTCTCGGTGAATAATAGAACCCTTCAACTCCTCGCGATAATCGATGGTGATGCATGATCCTGGTGATCGATAACTACGATTCGTTCACCTACAACCTCGTGCAACGACTCGGTGAATTGGACGCAAGTTTGGATGTAAATGTCGTCCGGAATGATCAACTTTCCGTGGCGAATATCCGGGAAATGAAACCCGATCGACTGATTATTTCTCCGGGCCCATGCACGCCTTCCGAAGCGGGGATCAGCGTTGAAATCGTGGAAAAATTGACGGGCGAAATTCCCATACTCGGCGTTTGTTTGGGCCATCAGTCCATCGGTCAGGCTCTCGGCGGCACTATCGTACGCGCCCCTGAACTAATGCATGGAAAAACGGACAAGATCCACCACGATAACAAAGGTTTTTTCGCGGGCTTGCCGAATCCGTTTGTAGCGACCCGTTACCACAGCCTCGTTATCGATCCACCTACTTTGCCCGAATGCCTCGAAATGACGGCTTGGACCACGGATTCTCTGGGAAATCAGATTATTATGGGAGTGCGTCACAAGTTCGCGAAACTCGAAGGCTGGCAATTCCACCCTGAGAGTTTCCTCACGGAACCCGGCCCTGAATTACTGAAGCGATTTCTACACTGGTAAACATCCTGAGAGTCACAAAGCAATGATCTGCGTCAGTATCGGTCGCACTCGACACAAACACATCATCGCCGAACATGCTCGCTTGGCTGAACTGGGCGCCAAACTCGTCGAACTGCGTGTTGATTACATTGGTCGTTCCATCGACTTTGGACGATTACTGAAAGACCGTCCCACACCCGTCGTCGTAACATGCCGACGTAAAGAGGATGGTGGCCGCTGGGCAAAGTCTGAAGACGAACGCCAGAAAATTCTGCGGACCGCTATCGTATCGGGCGCCGAATACGTCGACTTGGAAGAAGATATCGCAGCTTCCATTCCACGCTACGGAAAAACCAAACGTATCGTGAGCTTACACGATTTCGAAAAGACCCCCGCAGATCTCGAAGATATCGCTGCTCGCTTGGCCTCCAAAGATGCTGACATCGTCAAAATAGCGACCATGGCTAACTCCTTTGCAGACACCATTCGAATGTTGCGCTTAGTCGAAAAGGCTAAAGTTCCCACCATCGGAATTTGCATGGGCGAAGCAGGCGTTCTCACCAGAATTCTAGCTTGTCGCTACGGTTCGCCTTTCACATTCGCAACCACCAGCGCAAATCGAAAAGTTGCCCCAGGCCAACTCACTTTCGAACAAATGAAGCATCTCTACCGCGTCGAAGAGATCACCGAAAAAACAAAACTTTACGCGGTTATCGCAGATCCAGTAGGCCACTCTCTAAGCCCTCTCATCCACAACGCTGCTTTTGAACACGATCGATTGCCGTATCGCTATCTTGCACTTAACATCCCGAAGGATGATCTCGCCATCTTCATGCAGTGGTGCAAACAAAACGAATCGTTCGGCGGCCTTAGTGTGACAATTCCTCACAAAGAAGCGATCGTGAAGTTGTTGCACCAAGTTGAAGCAGCTGCCTCCAGTATCGGAGCAGTTAACACTGTCATTTTTGATCGAGGCGAAGCGTTGGGCTACAACACCGACTACCGAGCCGCCATGGATTGTGTCGAACAGGCAATGGAAAAACGTTGGGGACCCGACGAAAAATTGCAAGGTCGTTCCGCATTGCTTCTCGGAGCTGGAGGCGTTTCAAGAGCCATCGCTCATGGACTCCGCCAACGTGGCGCTTTGGTTACCATCGCTAGCCGCAGCGTAGAACGCTCAGAAGCTTTAGCAAAAGATGTCGGCGGAAGAGCGATCCCATGGGAACGCCGTTATGAGTCGCGACCAGGACTCATCATCAATGGCACCCCCATCGGAATGCATCCCAACATTGATGAATCTCCCTACGATCGAAAATATCTCGATGAACGTACTATCATATTCGATACCGTCTACAATCCCGAGCAGACCTTGCTGCTGAAAAACGCGCGAGAAGTAGGCTGCACCGCAGTATCAGGTGTCGCTATGTTTCTCCGCCAAGCGGGTTATCAATATAAGTTGTTCACCGGAAACAACCCTCCAGTGGACGCGATGCGAAAAGCGCTCAAGAAAGCAACTTCGCCCATCAACTATGAAGTGGATGTTGATGACGAAAACGAGGACGATCTTCTCGACGACTAAACATCACCGGCTGCAGATCGAGCCGCTATTTGTTTGAGCAACACAGGACCATTCAGGCGATCGACAAGACATTCCGGCAATGAATCCAGAAAAATCTTGCCGTATGGCTTAGACATCATTCGCGGATCGAGTATCACGACTGATCCGTAGTCCGTTGCCGTACGGATCAGTCTCCCAAATCCTTGTCTTAACTTGATCACCGCTTCTGGCAATTGATAATCGCGAAACGGATTACCGCCCGCATTTCGTATCGCCTCCAACCGTGCCTCCAATAGCGGCTGGTCCGGAACGCTGAAAGGAAGCTTCGTAATAATCACATTGGTCAGCGTATCACCTGGCACGTCGACCCCCGCCCAAAAACTATCGGTCCCGAATACTGCTCCACGCGGATTTGCCTTAAACAACTCGATCAGTTTCGAACGCGGTGTTCCATCAGCTTGACTGTATATCGACAAGTTGTGTTTTGCCATCCACGGCGCTACTGCTTGCGAAACTTGCTTCAACAATTGATAACTCGTGAACAATACAAAAGCATGCCCATCGGACTGAGCCAAGAAATGTTGCACCAGCGCAGGCAATGCGGCTTCGAACTCGCGTTTCTGTGCGGATGGGTCAGGCAAGTTCTCCAATAGAACCAAACGAGCTTGTTGTGAGTAGTTAAATGGACTTCCCAGTTTGATTGTACTTGGTCCGGTAAGCCCAACGCGCGACTGAAAAAACTCGAAGCCCCCTTCCCTGCCAACCGAGATGGTTGCACTGGTAAGTATCACACTGGGGACTTGATTAAACAACATTTCGCGCAATTGCGGCCCAACGTCAATCGGTGACGCTCGCATGATCATTCGCGAGTGACCACGTCTCGAAAACTGTTGTTCAAGCCAATAAACATTGTCTGAGAGACGTTGCTCCATCCACGTAGTGATCGATCCAGCCACCGTATCCAAACGCGTTTGTGCAGAAATCAAATCTTGGCGGATCGACTCATCCTTATGGTCCGCGCCATAGCGTTTTAATTGTCCTGCGAGCTCTTGCAGAAGCGGGCTGAGTTGGTTTTCGACAATCTTTGGCGCATGCACCCGTCCATTACCATTAGGTCGGTCCTCGAGCCAATGTTGCAGTTCAAAACTGAATTGTTCCAATGCGTCGCAACAGCGAATATGCAATTTGGCGACTTGCACTAAATCCAAGGCCTTTAACAAACCTTTGTCCGTCGAAGGATTATAAATCTTCCTCAATATGTAATCGATTTGGCTCGTTGTAACCTGCAGTCCCAGGTGATCGCTCGCCACAGCTTCTAACGTATGGCATTCATCAAATACGACCGCGTCATAGTTTGGCAATAAACTCACACCTGAGGCTCGCAACGCGAGATCGCTAAAAAAGAGAGCATGATTCACCACGAGTATCTGTGCATTTTGAACTCGCCTTCGAGCCATATAGTAGAAACACTTTTCATGCATTGGACATCGGCGTCCCATGCAATTGCCACTATCGCTCGCCACTTCATCCCAGACATGAGCAGAGGGACGAGTTGGCAGTTCGCTTAAGCTGCCATCGTGAGTTTCCGCAGCCCACCGTCGGATCATTTGCAATTGTTGCAATTCTTCTTCGCTGCCGAAGAGCGCTGTCGCACGCCCCGATGCTTGTTGCAACCTACGGAGACTGATGTAATTTCCTCGCCCCTTGACTAACACCGAGCTAAACTCTCTCGGAATTACCGCATTGAGCAAAGGTAAGTCCTTATGGACGAGTTGCTCCTGTAGACTGATCGTATGAGTGCTAATGACCACTCTGCGGTTGCGTTTCTTCACCGATCCATCGTCCAGAATATCTGCGCTCTCCCCACTGGTTGCAAATAAGATCGCCGGTACTAGATACGCAAAACTCTTACCAACTCCCGTGCCTGCTTCTGCCAAAAGATGTTTGCTGGAATCGAGAGCAACGGAGACCGCGTCCGCCATTTGCAATTGCTCTTCTCGCGTTTCGTATCGTGGTAGTCGCCTGGAAATCGAGCCACCAGGGCCGAGAATGTCGTGAATATTCATGACGTGTTGGCTCTGGTTCAAACGGGTTACGAATGGATCGGACTACTTTGGGCAATTTCTGAACTAAGCTGCGTTTCGTGAACCAAGTTGCGTTCACCCCAGTGTGTTACACAGCCTAGATCTTACGCGGGCTCGAAGTATATCACGTTTCCAGACTTACTCCGAGGCCAGGCGACGATGAACCGACACATGCCGGCTGGAAACTTCAGCACCGCAGAAAGCAGCGGCCACTACTCCGGCGGACCAGATGTTTGGATTCGAGGACACTGAGCGTGCTCAAGACCCGTGCCACCGGCAAACCACTTCGATGAATAATCCGATCGATATCTGTAGCATCAAACTCGATTGAGTTGAGCACCGTTGTCTCTTGTTCATTGAGTTGCAATTCAGCCGGTCTACGAATGGTTCGGTCGGGAGCGATTTTGGCGTCCTGTACCATAGGTCCTAGGCTTTCGATGATATCCTCGGCGCATTGTGTCAGTATTGCGCCATCACGAATGAGTTGATGGCAGCCCTGCGATACTCGCGATTGCACTGGTCCAGGCAAGGCGAAGACATCGCGTCCTTGCTCAGCCGCATGTCTGGCTGTGATCAACGTCCCGGATCGGCGAGCTGCTTCGATCACCAAAACTCCTAGGGATAAACCACTAATGAGTCGATTGCGCTGCGGGAACATCCCGCGTTTGGGAGGCATGCAGGGTGGTTGTTCTGACAGTAACAGCCCACCTTCTTTGACAATGTTCTGAGCTAACTCTTGGTTTTCCGGTGGATAAATACTGTCGAGACCATTGGCCAGAACAGCAATGGTTCGAGCTTTGTTTCTCAGGGCTGTTTCATGGGCGATGGCGTCGATACCTCGCGCCAAGCCGCTCACTAAGGTGAAGCCAGCCTGGGCCAATCCATAACTGATGCGAGTCGCTTGATCTTTGCCATATTGCGTTGCGTGTCGCGTGCCAATTATCGCTATGGAAAGCTGGTCGCGAGGAGATAATTGTCCTCGATAAAAAAGAATATTGGGTGGGTCAGGTA
This sequence comes from Planctomycetota bacterium, assembly GCA_017303505.1. GTDB lineage: Bacteria > Planctomycetota > Planctomycetia > Pirellulales > Pirellulaceae > JAFLCP01. The sequence goes on from JAFLCP010000007.1 coordinate 32,886, forward strand.
TCGTTCGCAAAAGAGCTGGAAACTCTGGTTGGATAGGAAGCACAAAACGGATTTGAAACCGGTCACAATTTCGCAATACTTCATCCGCTTGTTTGGGATCACGGTGGCGAATGAGGCCAGTAAGTCGCGGCCCGATCCCTTCCACCTCCATCAAGCGATCGGTCGACGCCGACAGTACATTTTGGGCAGAGCCAAAACACTCTAATAGTCGTTGGAGGGTTTGCGGACCGATTCCCGTAATCAGGGCAAGTTCGAAGTAAGCACGATGTTCAGCGTCCATGATAAAGAGACTCCGTCCGATCGATCCATAGTGCATTGCGGTGACATATGTTCAATATAGGGTTGGCTCACCAAAAATCAACTAGGTCGTGATAGTTTTGGAAACGCTACGGTTGAGAAGAGGCCTCACCAGTTAACAGGCCTAGTCGCCATGGAAATTGACCATAGCTCTTATTTTGTTTTTCTGATTCCAGCATTCCTTGAAACAAAAACGTCCAACGATCCACTTCGATTTCATGCAGTTCATTGATGCCTTTTCGCAAAAGTTCTCCATGGCTCACGTTATCTGTCCAACGTTCGACACCCGGTAGCGGTTCGACATTATTCGCTCCAGCAAACGGTGCCCTCTCCGAGTTCGCCAATGGTATCCATTCGCCGTCGAGTTTATCCGCTATAAAAGCCTTGTAATATCGACGCCCGTCTTGCTCAATGATATTAAGGTATCTTCCCCACTCTTTCGCATAATACACGTGACTGGCCTCGAAGAACTCTCCACGCAATGCGAGTTGGCAATCGCGAAATCCATTCGGAAATTCTTCGCGCGTTGTCCACAATCGCCACAGTTTCCCACCCGGTGAAGTGTAGAAGAGATACGCTCGGTCTTGGTCGCAGATAACCCAAAAATCTAATCCCCCTTCTTGTCTTGGGTCGCCACTGCCAGCATCAAGTGCATATCGTGCCTGGCTCCACGATTCGGGATCCTCGATGTTCTTGGTCGTTGAATAGGCAACTCGTAAGAAACGATCACCCGGTAGACCAACTTGATAGATAAGGTACCAAAGCTCTTGTGGTTCATAGTAAAACACTTGCGGCGCACAAAAATATTTCGAATCCACCAGACGCAGCAAATGGCGTTTGGAAGATTGTGCCTCCTCCCATCGCACAAAATTGCAATATTCCATGACGGTTCGATCTTGAAGCTTGATGGTCATAAAGAGATGCCATTTGCCATCGAAGAAGACGATCGATGGATCCTTCTGGGCGTGACTCTTTTCAGTCTCTCTCGATTCGGGCATCACAAGCGGCGCAGAGTATTGCCAAGTCACGGGCGTTCGAGATTGGCACTTGAGTTTGCTCTCGACGATTGAATCTTGACTTAGGGCAAAATTCGTCAGAGGGCTCCAGTACGTAAACGTGAACGACACTAATAGCATGGACGAAATGAACCGCAGCATTTCCCTTACCTCCATCAACACAATAGTCGCTCTGAAAGAGAAGCATGACTTCTTAAAGTGTTGTATGTCCATTGAGCCACGTCAATTCCGTACCTATTCACGCGAGCGAGTTCCCAAGTCCTCGCCAAACGTCGCCATCTAAAGAACATGAAGCGAACGCATGATTATTCGCCCGCTACGACGCGCCGAAAATTGCAATAAGCCCTGTTATGAAGAGTCAGGCTTAGTGCGGGAAATCCATATTCAGTCGCGTGTGTCCAGCGACGAGGATAAAAAAAGCCCGTGATTCAAAACCACGGGCTTTATTCATACGATTTGAAATAACGAGCTGAGTTTACTTCTTGCCCGAGATCTTCATTTGAAAGGCGTTGGCCCCGTTATTATTCTGGTCGCGTTTCTTGCTTGCGGCCATCACCTGCACGACATCCATTACCCAGATTGCAGAAAGCATGAATGAGGTAGCAGCGGCCACCAAGGTGAGGTTCACTCGCAAGCCATTGCTGATCAAGAGTACAACACCAAACGCAGCGGCCAAACCAGCGATCGTCAGCTTAATCGTGTTGCTAACAGGCTTTACTTTTTTGTCGCTGGTTTTCACAGCAGCCCGAGCTGAATCGTTTGCCAATTCTCGCAGAGCTGCCATGTCGCTCGCCTTTTCAGGTGCTGAACGCGTGACAGTGACTTCTGGGGTTAATTCCGACTTGTCGTCGCCGGTCGATTCAACCGCTTCACCACCTTCCTCGTCTACCTTAGGGCGGCTAGCGATTAACGCTGCGGCAGGGTCCTGTCGAGTCTTGCGGATCGGGCTGTAGGTGTTACGTACGACCTTCGATGCACCAGCTGCCTTTGCTGGTGAAGCTTTGGCTGCAGGAGCTGAAGAAGTAGCCGTAGGTTTAACTTCTTCCACTTCATCGCCACGCATACGGGCTAGAAGTCGCTGCATGTATGCTTCTACCGAATCGTCTTCCGCTGGAGCTGCGGCTTCTGAAGCAGGAGCACTTGCTGCAGCGCTGCGACCGCGAGCTGAACTGGCTCCCAAACGAGAAGGTGTTGGAGCTGGAGGAGGTGGTGGTGCTTCCTCTTCGACAACTTCTTCCTCAACGTTCGCTTGGGCTTGTTCTTCGGTCAATGCTCGCCCAACAGCGCTCAATGTTTGTTCTGGTTCTTCATGAATCGCTTCGGAGAATTGTTGAAGCTTGTTGGCCCACTTCTCTTCCTGCTCGTCATCAAATTGATCTTTGGCAGACTCACCATAGCTCGCGCGCAGGATATCCAAAGCGGAAACACTCGTTTGGCGTTCTGTCTGCAAGTACGAGTCTGATTCATCCCAGTCCTTTTGATTGAACATGGGGCTTTCGGCTGACTCTTCAGCAGTGGGCTCTGGGCTCTCGTCTCGCAAGAGACTACGAAGCAAAGGGCTGTGGCTCACATCTTCGTTAAACGCCTCTTCAACTTCTTCCTCATGGATTCGGTCTTCGTAGGCTTCAGCGTTTGAATTAGCTGCGTTGGATGAAGCGGAACCAGTCGACCATTGAGCGATAGGTTGAACAGCTTGTTCTTCGTCATCGCTGCTTCGCAACAGTGGCGAATAAGAATGGTCGACGTATTCCTCTGTGTTCTCCTCGGCGTATTGTTCGCTGGTCTGGGAAGCAGTGTCGTCGGCAGCAGGCTGTTGGCCTTGGGTAAACCAAGCAGGCAATGCGGTAGCGGCGGCTGGAGGTTGTATGTCTTCGGGGCCGTTTGGATCCAGTGATTCTACATAACGCTGGTAAACGGACTCGGCGGAGTTATGAGCTTCTTCTTCTGGGTATCTAGCATTCGAGTTATTCGATCCGCGATACGGACTTGTGGTATCGGAATGGAACCGCTCTGTAATTGCACCCTGACCGGGGCGCAAATTTTCTGAGCGCAAATTTTCACTTGCGGCGAAGTCGTTGTAGTTGTCGTGACGTGGAACGTCTTCGTTCTCGGGAGCGTACGTTGGAGTTGGTGACGACGCGAAATAGTTGGATGTGTTCGCGGGCTCGGAACTTCCGAAGTAAGGTGCAGCGGCAGCTGGCGCCACCGATCGCTCATGTACCGTTGCAGCTAAGTCAGCCAACACACTTTCAAGCTGAGCCAAGCGGGATTGCAAGGCTTCAATTTCTGGCTGAGCATTTTCGTTAGGGGCTGCTGCTTGATTTACACGAGAGTTGAGTGCAGCCGTCGCCAATTCGATTTGAGTCAAACGGTCATTGGAGTCTTGTGCAACTTGCTCCAGCTTGGCATCGAGTCCTTCGCGGACGTTTTGCAAATCGCCCTGGATGGTTTGCACCAAATCTACAACGCGCTCTTGGAAGTTATTGAAATCTTCCGGCGTTACACTAGCAGCTGGCGAAGCATTGGAGATGTTATTCGCTAGTTGTTCATTTTGTCGTTGCAGTTGCTCGAAGCGATCGTTTGTTTCTTGGGTTAGCGACTCGATCTGTGCAAAGCGTTGGTTCGATTGTTGCTGCACCGATTCAATTTGCGAAATTCGCGAATCGACCTTCTGCTGGTTTTGTTCTACAGTGGTCCAACGCTGATCGGTTTGTTGTTGAAGGCTTTCAAAGCTGTTTTCAACATCCGAGCAGAGGTTCTTAAATTCGTCGGAGAGTGTCTGGAACTTAGCATCAAAGCGAGTTTCTCGCGACTTGTTTTGGCGTTCAAGATCGTCGGTCAACGCGCGGAGTTGCGTACTGAAGTCTTGAGTAATGATGCGTCGCAAATGTTCGGTTTCATTGCGAAGTGAATCGCATTGGCGCGAAAAATCATCTTTTTGTTCTGATGATGTCCGCGTGATTTTGTCGTCGATATCGCCAAGACGTTGCAATAACTGGTCGACTCTTCCTTCGAGCTTTGAGAGGTGTACGGTGTCGGTGGAGATGGCCGGTTGTGGACGGCTTAGCTGCGCCGAATCAAGAGCCGAGCTTGCATCAGGCACCTTGGCGTTGTTGCGGGAGTTCAACGGTGATGTGGAAAGCGACTCGATCAAGAACTGATAACCGAGCAATTCCAAACGGTCGCCAACCCGAATCGCGCTCTCCTGAACGCTTTGCCCATTAAGACGGAGCCCTGGCCCGAACGACTTGATGATGGCATTGGTCGATCCAAAGACCAAAAGAGCATGGAACGATGCGATCTTACTATCGTCAATCCAGATGGTGGCTTGGCGGTCCGAACCGATCGTGCACTTGGTGTGCTGTAGTCTCCAGCGGCGAACGACTTCGCCAGCTGAATTTACCATACTGACGACGCCTAGGTAGTTTGGGGCGATACCTAGACTGAACGACGGAGGGGTCGCGGTCGCGCTGGTGGCATTGATGTCGTTGGGCATGGACGGGCCGTTCTCAATGTTTTGTAGTGTGTCAAATCGATGTGCGGGGAGCCTAGGATTGGTTTTTCAGGAAAAGACCCCGCTTCGTCTCCTATCGTCTTTTTAGGACAACATCGGATTCAGGAGGGTGTTGAAAACAGTGGAAGCTGCATAGAAGAGTGGGTTCGTTAGCGATTGTGTCGATTTTGACGATCAAATTTAGGCTAGGAGGGCGAACTGGCTTGAATTTGGTGAAGGTGGGGGTAGTGCGCGGAATGGGGGGACGACGCCCTCTTGAATGGAATTCTCAAACTGCATTGTGATCTGGAGTTGGCTCATTTTGGTGGTTTGGGACATTCGAGGACGATGCGGTTTTCAACTTTCGGGGGTATGGGGCTGCGACAATCTGCGGGGGATTGATACTAGGTGTCGAATGGACAGTCCTGGGAAGTCGCTGCTCCTATACATTTTTGTCCCACTAAAATTGGGGAAAAAATCGTATTGGAGAAGTTTGCCAAACCACTTTCGGTCCGTGTGCGTACTATAGTTGCGTGCCCAAACGATAGGTTCCAATATGGGACATCCCTCACAAGGTGGTATACAAAAGGGAATTTGGAGGCGTAACGGCAATGGCTCAGATAGACCTAGCAATGGCCCCAAATGCACGGTCGCCCAGTGAAGTCGCTTTTCGGTAATGCGGTTTTCCAGATTGGGTAGCGGTGTTCGTTGGGGAATGAACCTCAACCGAAGAAAAGGGTGGCAAAGATGGCCCGGAAAGAAGCACTAAACAAACTCAAGCAAGTTCTGATCGGTCGACGCGAAGCGCTGCGAGCTGCTTTAATGGGCGACCTAAGTTTGCTCAATGAGTTGAAAAATGAAGCGTTCAGTGATGTGTTTGATGCAGCGTTGGATAATGCCAACGATGACATCAGCACCCAATTGCTCGAAGTCGAAGCCAAAGAGCTAGCTCAAATTGACTTGGCTTTGGAGCGGATGAAAGATGGACAGTACGGCACGTGTGAAGCTTGCGAAAAGCCCATCCCTTTGAGTCGCTTGCAAGCTCTGCCTTTCGTAACGATGTGTATTGAATGCCAACGTGAAAGCGAAAAACGGAGTTCAAATTCATGGGATCGTTATGGACGATCTCAAAGTCACGCTTCGTTCGATTGATACGATTATCACGTTTGTTGCGCTCGCGAGCCATCGGGAAATAACCTCATGGCAAGGCGTGCGAAGGACGTTAGAAAAAGCTGGGCGTTGCACAACCCGAACAACCGTTGTGCGACGCCTTTTTTGTTGAAGTGATGGATTTGCTCGTCAGCTTTTTCTGCATGCAATCTCTTCTGGTTCCGATTCATCATCTGACACCAAGTCATGGAGGACATTGGCCAGCACCTGCAACCAGATTATCGCGCAGTGTGAAACACGGATGGATTCGTGGAATGAAATGTTAGCCACGCGTCCTGTGAAGGAGTTTATGACCATGCGGTTGATGGGTGCTCGCAGACTTGCTTCTCTACTTGCTGCTATTCCATTGGCAGCAACTCCTCTTTTTGGGCAAGAGCTTTCCGATGGCTCACGTTTCATATCGAACCCAATACTCAACATAGATTCTGCCGATAGTTCGCCTGCAGAAAACCGTGACGCAGAATTTCGGGCGATCAACGCGGAAGTCGATCTGTTAGAACGCCAGTTGAGCTTGGTAAAACGCGTGGTGAGATTCGCGTCTCCAAGCATCGTGCATATCGAAGCTTCGAAAGCAAGCCAACCTGGACCTGGGTTTGCTGCTTCCAAGATTCAAGAAGCGGGGGCTGGCGTTGTGGTTACGATGGGGGAAGCTAACTATGTGCTTACCAATCGGCATGTGATCAACCAAGCGCAGTTGGATGCGATCAAATTGAGCTTGAGCGATGGTCGCATGTTTCATCCGGAGCGAGTCTGGGCGGATCCGTCGACGGACATCGCCGTATTGTTGCTTCCCCAAGCCGAAGGTATTGTTCCTGCCCGTATCGGCGACAGCAATCGCGTTGACATTGGCGAATTCGTGTTGGCAGTGGGGAGCCCATTTGGATTGAGCCATTCGGTTTCTTATGGAATCATTAGCGCCAAAGGTCGTCGCAATTTGGAATTAGGCGCGCGCGAAATCGAGATTCAAGATTTCTTCCAAACTGATGCGGCCATTAATCCTGGTAACAGTGGTGGTCCTCTATTGAATCTGCGCGGAGAGGTCATCGGCATCAACACCGCAATCGCCAGTAACTCGGGCGGAAATGAGGGGATTGGATTCTCCATTCCAATCAAGATGGCTTCTTTGGTCGCCGAGCATTTGGTGCAACATGGCAAGTTGCCACGAGCCTATCTAGGTGTTCAGTTAGATGGCACCTTCAACAGCGACAAAGCAAAGCAGTTAGGGATGATGGCACCCAAGGGGGCATTGATCAAAGCGGTCAAGCCAGAATCTCCAGCGGCTAAGGCTGGCTTACAGCACGGTGACGTGGTGCTGGAATTCGATGGAACCACGGTTGAAAATGACGGGCATTTATTGCAAACAGCCGGCCTGACACCTGTCAATCGCGAGGTCGACGTAATCATTTTACGAGACCGTCAAACCTATCGTGTGCAAGTGACACTTTCCGAGTATCCTAATTGATACGCTGCTGAGTTGAACACGCTTTTGTGTTCCTTCTACGGCCGCTGTGGCTAGTTCGCAAACTGTTTCTTGCCAGCAAGAAAGAAGTTTGCCTGCCGCTTGTTGAATAGGGAAGGAATGTACGCATGAGTCACCCCTCTTTACCGGTACGTGGTCCATTTCCGTCGACGCGGATGCGCCGCACACGTCGCCACGAATGGGTTCGAAATCTGGTACGTGAAAATACGCTCTCTGCTGAGCATCTCATTTGGCCGCTGTTTGTATGTGAGGGCGAAGGAGTACGGGAAGCGGTTCCTTCGATGCCTGGCGTAAACAGGTACAGTATCGACCTATGTTTGGAGCAAGTGGCGCGGGCTATCGAGTATGGTATCCCAGCGATCGCCTTGTTTCCGAAAACACCGACTTCCAAGAAGACGGCTCAAGCTGAGGAAGCGACAAATCCCAACAATTTAATGTGTTCGGCATTGAGAGCGATTCGAGATAGATTCGGCGATCAAATCGGTTTGGTAGCGGACGTTGCTTTGGATCCGTATACCTCTCATGGGCATGATGGATTGGTAGTTAATGATTATGTCGTCAACGATCAAACCATCGATATTTTATGTCGTCAGGCTGTAGTTCAAGCGGAAGCGGGAGCATCGGTGATTGCTCCATCGGACATGATGGATGGACGTATTGGTTCGATCCGCAATGCGTTAGATGACTCAGGGCATCATGAAGTTCTGCTCATGTCCTATGCGGCCAAATATGCTTCGGCATTTTACGGTCCATTTCGTGATGCGGTCGGTTCCGCAGGCAGCTTAGGGAAAGCGACCAAGAAAACGTATCAAATGGATCCAGCGGCCAGCGATGAAGCGTTGCATGAAGTGGCGCTCGATTTGCAAGAAGGGGCTGACATCGTAATGGTCAAGCCTGGGATGCCGTACCTCGATATCGTGAGACGAATACGCGATACATTTGCGGTACCAGTTGCCATTTATCAAGTGAGTGGCGAATATGCGATGTTGACTGCGGCTGCTCAGAACGGTTGGCTCGATCGACGCAGCGTGGTGCTAGAGAGTCTCCTGTCGATGCGACGAGCAGGGGCGAATATGATTCTGACTTACTTTGCTTTGGAAGTCGCTCACTACCTGAAAGGTGAAGAGTATGTTGCAGGTTAAGTCTCATAACTCTGTAGCGACAGTGGTGATCGATCGCGCGAATCGCTGCAATGCCCTGTCGCGTGAGTTGGTCGAGCAGTTGACTGAGACGTTGGGTGATTTGCATCAAGAGAAGAAGATCAAGGCAGTTGTCTTAGCAGCGGCCGGTTCAACATTTTGCTCTGGTGTTGACCTGCAAGAATGGCATGAAACATTGGATAGCCAAGATGCCATGCAGCAATGGCATCAAGATATGGAAGGACTGAAGGATCTTTATGAGGCGATGTTGATCTATCCAAAGCCTCTGATTGCGGCCGTGGATGGAGCAGCACTTGGGGCAGGCTTAGGATTAGTATTGGCATGTGATTTGGTCGTCGGATCGCATCGACTTACTTTGGGCTTGCCCGCACCTCGCCGAGGATTGGTCTCCGGACTGGTGGCCCCCCTGCTCTTCTTTCGTGCGGGCGCCGCGACGGCATCACGCCTGTTGTTAGGGGATGATTGGCTTGATTCACAAGAGGCCCATCGGCTGGGGCTAGTGCATCATTTAGTTGAACCCAATCAGGTATGGGTCCGAGCCCAGCAATGGGGAGAGAAAATTCAGAACAGTGCACCGCAATCGCTTATGCTCACCAAGCGGATGTTGAATGAAGTGATCGGCGAAAATGTTCTATCTTGGTTGACCAGCGGAGCGGCGATGACCGCAACTGCTTGTACCACCGAAGCAGCGGCTGAAGGCTTGCGAGCGTTCATCGATAAACGCGGGCCAAAGTTCTAGCTTCGTTGCTGAGAGTGAAAGCCTGCAAACAAAGCAGCCCTTAATCGCTGTCGAGTTAAACTCGATACGAATAAGGGCTGAATCATAAAGTGTTTGCGGTTAAGTCGATCTTATTTGCCACGCAGCGGAATGGTCCAGCCGTCGTTGAGCGTGCCATCTTTCAACACAATCGGAATACCATCGCGGATATAGCATGGGTCATAGTCATCGCAATCGTTTACACCAAGACGATTGACGACTTGTACGTGACGACCAATGCGGCAGTTCTTGTCGAGGATCGCACCTTCGATCCAGCTACCGCTGCCTATGCCTATAGGTGGAATGCCGGCAGCCTTGTTGGCTGCAATTTCATCAGTGCTTTCCAGATAATCCGCACCCATTAACACGCTGTTGCGGATCGTGACACCTTCGCCAATGATGCATCGCAAGCCGATGATACTGTTTTCTATAACCGCACCTTTACCAATACGACATCCGTCAGCGATTAGGCTATCAGTGACTTGGGCACCTTCGAACAGCGATGGTGGCAAGTAGCGAGCTCGCGAGTATACAGGTGCGTCGGGGCAAGCAAAATTGAACGGAGGATTGGGCTTGGTCAGGCTGAGGTTGGCATCGTAGAACGCGCGAATGGTTCCGATATCCTCCCAGTAGTCATCGAAAAGATGGACTTGAACTCGACGAGACCGAACGGCTGCTGGGAAGACTTCCTTGCCGAAGTCTTCATAATTGGTTTTGGTCAACACATCGAACAAGAGTTGTTGATTGAAGATATAGAGACCCATGCTGGCCAAGCAGTCACGACCATTGGCTTTGATACCGCGCGATTCGATCCAAGCTGGATCGGTTCGGACCATGTTGATCTCATCATCCGTTTGTGGCTTCTCTAGAAAGCCTTGAACACGACCCGTATCATCGCAGCGCATCACACCGAGGCTCTTCGCTTGATTGCGGTGCACAGGAATCGCAGCGATGGTAACGTCCGCTTTCGATTCAATGTGAGTGCGCATCATGTCTTCATAATCCATTCGGTAGAGTTGATCACCTGATAGGATAAGGACGTGTTTGAGATCTTTTTGGTCGAAATACTTGAGGTTCTTGCGCACGGCATCAGCGGTGCCTTGGTACCAGTCGGTGCCACCTTCCATTGTTTGCTGAGCCGCGAGCAACTCGACAAAACCACCGCTGAAGTGATCAAAGCGATACGTTTGACGAATGTGGGCGTGAAGACTGACAGACAAAAACTGCGTGAGAACGTAGATACGATTGATACCGCTATTGATGCAGTTCGAGATGGGAATATCGATCAAGCGATATTTGGCGGCCAGTGGAACGGCCGGCTTAGAGCGGATCTTAGTAAGTGGGAACAATCGTGTGCCACGGCCACCACCCAAAATCAAAGCGACCGTGTTTTTCATATCGTTTGTCATGAAGATCACGCTTTCAAAAAACCGTGCGAAATGCTGTGTTGCCAAGGATGTGCATGAAGCATACCAAGCCGGGGGCTGATCCAAAAGATAGCCGGACCAAACGCCCCAGGTTCAGCGATTTGGGGCACTGGAAAAGTCTCAGAAAATCCCCTTTTTTTCGTAGTCAGGTGCTTTTTTTACTCCTATTGGGGGTCGCGAAATGGCGAGAAAGTCGCAGGAGAACAGCAGACCCGGATCTTGGTGAAATGGCCCAAATCGGAACGGATTTCCAGGCCGAGAGAGTGTTTGGGTATGAAATTTTCCGCCGCGAATTGGAAGGTAGTTTTTCAATGCGGAGAATTATTGCTGCGTGCCCTCCTACGAGTTGCTCGTAAAATGGTATTTTATGGACTAACGGAAAAGTGAATTAGGAAGTTGAATGCTTGGTGTGAAAGACCAAACCATGAGGGCTCTCGAATTCGCTCAGCAGTTGGTCGCATTCGATTCGGTCAGCCGAAAATCGAATATTGACGTAAGCGATTACGTATCGAACGTATTGAAACAGTTGCAGTTCGATGTTGAGCGATTGGAATACACGGATGACCAAGGAGTTCGCAAAGCGAACTTGGTAGCTAAACGCGGTAAAGGCGTGGGTGGCATCGCCTATTTTGCGCACACAGATGTTGTGCCAGCGGACGATTGGTCGGTTGATTTTTGCGGTGCGTTCTCGCCTGTGGTGAAAGACGAGAGATTGTGGGGGCGCGGGAGTTGCGACATGAAGGGCTCTCTCGCCTGTGCTTTGGCAGCCGCTTCAGAAATCGATCCGCAACAGCAAACGGCACCCATCTATATCGTCTGTTCGGCGGACGAGGAAGTCGGTATGTCGGGGGCACGACATATCAACCAATTCTCTAAGCTTTTCGACGAAATGGTGCGAAACGAAACCGTGGGAATTATTGGTGAGCCGACGGAATTACGGGTGGTGCACGCGCACAAAGGTGGTTGTCGCGTCGAGATTACCGCCCATGGAAAAAGCGCGCACAGCAGCACGAAAGATGGAATCAATGCAAATTGGCAATTGATTCCGATGTTGGCGCGGCTACGAGAAATGCAGTTGCTGACCGAGCGGGAAAGCGTGTATCAGAACGCAGAATTTGATCCGCCCACTTTGTCGGGAAATATTGTTATCACCAACCAGCCGTTGGCAGCGAACGTGACAACGAGTTTGGCTCGGGCTGCCTGGTTTTTGCGGACTATGCCCAAGGTCAACATCCAGCCGCTGTTGCAGCAGGTACGTGAAAGTTGTGAAGAGCTAGGGTTGGACTGCGATTTGCGGTATTCGATCGATCCGTTATGGGTGGATCCAGCGTCACCTTATGTGCAACAAGTCTTGGCATTAGCCGGCTGTGCGAAGAGCGAAGTGGTATGTTATGCGACGGATGGCGGCGTGCTACGGCGGCTCAAGAATTTAGTCGTTTGCGGGCCTGGCAGCATCGAACAGGCTCATCGAAGCGACGAGTGGATTTCGCTTGAACAGCTCGAAAAAGGGACAGCGTTATACCGACGGTTTTTTGAATATTGGGGGGTGAGGGGATAAATGCCCCTAGTGCATTGATTCAACCTGATAAATAATTTGGGAAGTGAAGCGTCGAGCACGACCTGAGATGTGCTGGCGTTCAAGGTTTGTAACGGTGTTGTTTGCTATTTCACTTGCTGCTTTCTTTTGCGGAGTATCGCAGCCCATTGAACGCTCCATCCACTACAGAATCGGCTCATGAAGTTGAAATAGAATTTCGTCCCGCTTTGGACGAAGATATTCCTGCAGTGCAGGCATTGTTGAACGTGTATGTTTCGCACAAAAAGTTATTGCGCCGCACACGACAAGAATTGGCGATGCTGGCCACCAACGGTTTTGTTGCCACGGTCGATGAGGAAGTGGTAGGTTTTGCAGCAGTCGAAATCTATTCGCGCAAGTTGGGCGAAATTCAATGCCTCGCTGTCTCGGAAGATTATCAGGGACGAGGTATCGGCTCGAAGTTAGTCGAGTTGTGTGTCGAACGAGCGCGTGAGAAGGGCATTTTGGAAGTGATGGCGATCAGTTCCTCCGAGCACTTTTTGCGAAAACTAGGTTTTGATTATTCGCTGCCCGATCAGAAGCGAGCTTTGTTTTTTCAACTGCGCAGCCGCGAAGATTTTTCCAACGATTCCGTCGACCCCGATCTCTAGTAGGGCAAGTAGGGTGAGTGAAGCGAATGCATCTCGCCTGATTCACCCTCGCATACAACATTCCATTTTATTGAATCGTCGCATGGCAATAGACGATTCGCGCAACACACCGTGCGTTTGATATGGCGACGGAATTGAACGTCGCGTCGAATGGGATGCAACATCGAAGCCGCGGTGAGTCAACTCCACGGTGTGTTCCGCAAGTCCGGTGAATGGCGTGTCGGGACGCATTCATGATGGTGAAAGCCAAATAGCATGATGGTGCAACAAGAAAGGACTTGCTGCACACACCGTCCACAGGCACCCTACCGTTAGATTTGGTAGTTGGCTTCGGGCAATAGTTCGTCGGGAACGCCGGAGCGAATGCGCAGTTTTGGTTTTTCTAATGTGACGGTTGTGCCAGGAGCGACCGTACTGGTTATCCAAACGCTCGAACCGATCACGCTGTCGTGGCCGATCACTGTTTTGCCGCCCAAAATCGTCGCGTTGGCGTATACTACGACGCGATCTTCAATCGTGGGATGACGTTTGTGGCCGCGAATGATGTTCCCATCCGAATCTGTAGGGAAGCTCAACGCTCCTAAGGTCACACCTTGATAAATTTTCACATGCTTGCCAATCTCGCAAGTCTCTCCGATAACCACCCCTGTACCGTGATCAATAAAGAAGTAAGGACCGATGGTTGCTCCAGGATGGATATCAATTCCGGTTTGCTTATGTGCCCATTCCGTCATCATGCGAGGAATGAAAGGAACAGCTAAGCGACGCATCTCATGGGCGATGCGGTAGATGGTTATCGCTTCGAGGCCGGGATAGCAAAAAATGATTTCGTCGCGATGAGTAACGGCAGGATCGCCTTCGAAAGCCGCTTCCACATCGGTGGAGAGAATGTTGCGGAGGTGCGGAATACGTTCCAAAAATGCAATCGCAATCGCTTGTCCCTTGGCTTCATAATCCACTGGGTCCACACAATCGCTCGGACGTTGACGAACTCGATCTTCATGCTGGAGCGCACGAGCGATTTGAGTGGTCAGCTTATCGTGTAAATTGTCGATCAAATTGCCAACATGATAGGTCACATTCCCGATGTGAAGCCCTTCCCTACGGCGATAGCCGGGGTAAAGAATGTCTTTCAAATCATCCAGGATAGAAATGACAATATCATATTTGGGGAGAGGACAGTGACCGAGGTGATTGATCCTATCGTCGGGTGTGTACGTCTTGACAATCGCATCTGTTAGACGCGGCAACTGCTCTTTTAATCGAACGTCGGACGCCATGGTACTAACCTGGAGGAGGATCGCTGGTCTCAATGGGTCGAGAGTTGTAAGCGATAGTAAGATTCACGCCTACTTCATCGCTTCTCTACATTTCGACTGCCGCGAGTTGAAAAAACAGAATCTTCGAAACGCTGGGTAGAGTTCTTGTGGTCGCTATATTTTACCCAGCTCTCGCAGTTTGTGGGTAGGGTGTGTAAAGCGAATCCACCTCGTTGGGTTCACCGGCGGTTACAACATGCCATTTTATTGAATCGTCACGTGCCAAACAGCGATTCGCGCAACACACCGTGCGTTTGACGTGGCGTCGAAATTGGATGTGATGTCGAATTGGATGCGACATCGAAGCTGCGGTGAGTCAACTCCACGGTGTGTTCCGCAAGTCCATTGAATCGCGCGTCGGGACACATTCATGAGGGTAAAATCCATTTAGCGTGATGATGCAACAAGAAAGGACTTGCTGCACACACTACCCCAAACCTACCTCTCTCGTGACAAGTCAACGCATAGGATCTCTTTGTCATTGCGAACGTACAAGCGAGCGTTCGAATAGGCTGGGTAACTCCAAACCACATTGCGTCCAAAACACTCACCGGTTGGTTCCAGCAAATGAGTTCGTCCGATTTCGGTGTAAGCCTCAGGAGTCAACTTGGCGATAACGAAGTCGCCTGTCTCCGTGAATAGGTAATGTAGGTCTTCATAACGGTTAATGAAGACTGTGCCATGGCTGGCGCGGCCAGGCTTACCGGTGGTTGGTGCGAAGGTTTCCCAAACGCGTGAACCATCAACTGCCTTAACTCCCATCATGGCACCTACTTGGCAATCCGCACCGTAAATCATGTTGTCCTGGAACAGTGGTGTTGAGTTGGCACAATACAAAGCCATCTTCGGCTTGCCTTTCCACATCAACTCTGGTGCCGTTTTAGGGGCTCCTAATCGATACATGGCAGCGGTTTCACCGATCCCGCAGGCAAACAATAGGTTGTTGCTCACTTGAGGTGCTGCGATCGACATCCCATAACGTGGTTGCAAAGGAACTTGCCAATAAACTTTGCCAGTCTCGGGATCGAGTCCGCATAACTCATCTGCAGTCCAGATCAACAACTCTTTGGTACCTTGTCGTTCCAACAGTTGGGGTGGGCAATAGCCAATTTCAGTGGCCGACAGAGCTTTCCATTTTTCGTTGCCCGTTTTGAGATCGAGGGCTACCACAATGCTCCCTTCGCCACCTGCCAAGGTGATTACCATGTCACCGACAACCAAGGGTGGTGCACTATAGCCCCAAATTGGCGTTTGAGCTTGGTAGGCATCGCGTAGCGATTTCTTCCATACCAATGAACCATCCTTGAGGTTCAAGCAAACCAAATCACCTTCCGCACCTAAGGCCAGGACAACATCGTTAGCGATAGTGGGATTGCAACGTGGGCCGGCCGGATAGGAAATGTTGTATTTACACTCATAGGAGTGCTCCCAAATCTTCTTGCCAGTGACCGCATCAAAACAGAGAACTCTTTCTCTGCCGGACAATTGGCGACGCCCGCCCGGATCGTTGGAAGCATCGCCGGTCGAGCGTTCATAATCCGAAACAATGACCTTGCCCGAAGCGACGGAGGGGCCCGAGTAACCACCCGCAATCGGTTGTCGCCACAAAACCTTCAGGCCATCTTTAGGGATTTCGCGTACCAAATTGGTTTCGCGAATAACACCATCTCGATTGGGACCATACCATTGTGGCCAATCTTCACCGCGGACTGTCCAGGTTGGGAGCAATAGCAGCGCAGTGGCCAAAAGTAGATTGTATTTCATGTGAACTTCTTTCACGCAAGATCGATGTATGGGTATGGCTGTCGCGACTTTGGAGTCTTACGAAGTGAAGCGTATTTCAGTTTGGTTTATGATCGCTTAGTTGCCTAACGATTCGGCAGCAATCAAGTCCGCAAAGGTCTCTCGCCGACGGATCTCTAGCATCTTGCCATTCTCGATCAGAACCTCTGGTGCTCGGAATTTGCTGTTGTAATTGCTGGCCATCACGAAGCCATAAGCTCCGGCAACTTCGAGGATGAGATAATCGCCGATTTGGGCCACTGGTAGTTCACGCGATGAAACATAGCCCCCTTCATCTTGAGTGAAGATGTCGCCCGACTCGCAAAGTGGGCCGCCAATCACGACCGGATGAGTGCTGGTCAATGCGCGACCGTCTCGCGACGCAATAGAGATGGGGTGATATGCACCATACAAAATAGGGCGGGCCAAGTCGTTGAAACCGGCATCAACTAAATAGTACGTGTTCTCGCCCATTTGCTTGATGGCCCGAATCTCGGCGACCAGATAGCCGCTTTCAGCCACTAAGTAACGGCCTGGTTCGATTTCCAAAGAAACCGCATGTCCAAATTCATTCTGCAAACGTTGGCGAGTTGCATCCCACAGCGAATAGTACTGTGCAATGTCAACGTAGCTTTGGCCCACACGATAAGGAACGGGAAGACCACCACCAGCGCTGATGGTCGTAATGGTGCGGCCAACACTGCGAGCGGTCTTTTCCATTGCGCCACAAACATGGGCGAGATGTTCGAGGTCGGTTCCCGAACCGATATGCATATGCAAGCCGGTGACGGTGAGGCCGTAGCGATCGGCACGGATTAGGCACTCATCCACTTGCTCGTGCCAAATACCATGTTTGGAGCCCGAGCCTCCCGTGTTGGTTTTGCGGCTGTGGCCATGACCAAAACCTGGATTGATTCGCAATGTAATGTCGTGGCCTGGCAAGACTTCGCCCAATTGATCGATCATGCTCGGAGAACCGACATTTACATGCAATCGATTTTTGACAATGAGATCAAGGGCAGCTTGATCGAAGATATCTGCGGTGTAAACGACTTGATGAGGAGTGCCGTGAGCAGTGTAGCCAGCTGCAAAAGCGCGTTGGATTTCGCCCGCGCTAACTGCATCTACCACAACGCCATGTTGACGAAGTCGATTTAGAATACCGATGTTCGAGCATGCTTTTTGTGCAAAGCGAATCACATCGAACTGTTTCAAGTCGTTTACTTTTTGAGCGATGACATTGGCGTCGTAAACGTAGGTCGGAGTTCCAAACTTTTTCGCAATATCGCGAATGGGAATACCGGCAATGTTTTCACGGGTCGTTGGGAATGAGGTTTCTGTAGCAATAGCGTTCATGTCGATCTGCTCTGATTCAAAAGAAAACTAACGTTGATTCATGTCGCGTTCTTTGCGCTTCTTCGCGCTATACTTTTCCATGAACCGCTTCTCCTTGGCGGTCAAACTATCTTGGCCTTGTTCATAGATCTTTTGGAGAATGCGATCCGCTTCTTGAGCTTCCCGTTCCAGTGTTTCGGTTTCCTTATCTGGATCGTGAAGTTTCAGACTTGTGCCAGCAAGTCGCCGTTTCAAGCGAGCTAAATTGAGGACTTGGAGCCAGCGCCCAAAGTTCATGCCGGAGTAAAAATAAACAGCAGCGAAGACAATGCCGACGATATGCACGTCGTAAGCAATATCCTCTTGATTACCGAAAAAGTTCATCAATACGATCAAGCCGCCCAATGCCCAGGCAGGCATCGGGATCACGCCATACAACATCAGCGTGGCTTTGGGGTTAAGAAAGACAAAGAGCATGGTGGTGCAGATGACGGCACCTGATGCACCCATACAAGGGCCGTTTATGCCGCTAAAATAAGCACGAAGTGCGAAGACAATTCCACCCAGAACGGCTGCAACCATATAGATTCGCAAGAATTCGTTTCGGCCGTAGTGCATCTCAACAGGTCGCCCCAAAAACCAGAGGCTGAACATGTTGAAGAGGATATGAGTGATGTTGTTCGGATCGTGCGCGAATGCGTACGAAATGAAGTGCCACCATTTCCAGGGTTGAACAAGGTCGGCGCCGCGAACCGCCATTCCGTCAGTGATCACGGACTCGCGACCACCAAATAGGAAATTGAGAAGAAAGAATGCGACATTAATCAAAACGAGATTGGTGACGACCATCCGCTGGTTCCACAGCGGCCCGCCAGTCCAAGCTTGTTCAGATTCATCGGAGTAATACGAACGATCATAAATTCCCATGCTGATATCTTAGCGAATCGCAAGGAGATGGGTATTCCTGTCCAGTTAAACTCGATTTCAATTGCTCAAAACTTCGCCACGAGTCATGCCGAAAAGGTGGGGGTATTTCGAGCGATTTTCGGCCATAAACGCAAATAAGGCCAACTTCATCAGTTGGCCTTATGCGAAATTCTTCATTTACAGAAGCGGATCAAGTGCCGCTGCCATCCCCAGCAGGTGGAGCGGGTGGTTCACCCGAATCTGGGGTCTCTGCAGCCGGAGCGGCTGACTCCGTCGCTGGCTTCGCATCAGCCTCAGGTTTCGCATCACTAGGTGTGGCAGGTGGATCTGAGGTTGGAGCTGGTGCTGGTGCAGCAGGATCAGGTGTCGCTGGAGTTGCAGGGGCGTTCGGGTCTGGTGACTCGTTGGCTGCCTTCTCCGCAGCTTCCTCGGCGGCCTTGGCTTTCATCGCGGAAGCTCGGGACATTTCCAAAAGCGTTTGGATGTCGCCACCGTTCTGATCGTATTCACGACGCAGTTTGACAAACGGCATCAAGATGAATTCATCGCCCAACTCTTTGTCTAGGGCTCGAGCATAACGTCGAATTGCATCTAGTACCTCGTCCCCACCTTCGTCAACCATCAAGATTGGATATGTGTCAAAGAGGTTCTTCCAGTGCACCCACGATTCTTCGTATTTCTTCAAAGCTTCATCGAGTTCTGCATCGCTGAGCAGTTTTTCTGCGTCATACAGAGTCTGGTGTGCGGCGATCGCAAGATCCGATTGCTCAGCTCGAGCGCGCGTTTCCCAGTAGTTGTAGTTGACTTGGTTTCGGTAATTGTCGACGTGTTGACGATAGAGTTCTTCTTCTTCAACGCGAACGGCAAGTTGTAAACCATCCACACGTTTGTCTGCTGGCAAAAGTTTGGCAACGTCGGTTGGTGAAGGCTCCACTTTCTGACGAGCGGTGGCGGCAACCATAAATTGACGCTCTGTCTTTTTGTCATCTGGAGTCTGCAGTGCGATCCGTTCTTCTGGAGATAACTTTTCGAAGCGTTGATCATAAGCTGCACGGTACAGGTCGCCCGTCAAGGCTTCGAACTCTTTACGCAAAACTTCCGCTCGTTTGACGCTTTCTGAGAGATCATTCAAGCGAATGGTGTGGCCCCAGGTCGTCGGAATTTCACGCTCACCATATAGCGACCATGAAGTGTCAGACCGTTTCCAAGCAAACTTAGCACGATCGTCCAAGATGCCTTCTTTTTCAATCGCTTCACAATAATTCATCATCGTGAGTGGAGCGGAGCTGTAGAAATGTAAGGGGCTCTTGCGGAAGGTGTTGGCCAACAGCGAACCCGATTCGACAACTTCTTCGGCGCGTTTGTGCCATAGCCGGCCGGAGAGCCAGTTATCTGGCAATCGGTCTGCACCTAGCCCATCTTCTTGACGCACGTTAAAGCCTTCCTTTTCAAGCTCATCGTGGAAGTCTTTATCTGCGCTATAGAGCTTGCGATACTGAAGTTGCTCGTCTGCTTTACCAAGTTTCTGAGCGAACATCATGCCTTGGAAAAACGGCAAGTTGGCATCACGTCGATTGAAGTCGATGCCCTTGCTCAAATATTCCATGCCACGTTTTACCCAGGCGTACCGTTGACGATAATCATCGAACTCGACCGATGTGTTGTAGGCTAAGTTGTGAGCTTGGAATTCCCATACTTTGATGAAGTGCGGTTGGAGCAAAGCGATTTGATTGAGTGTAGCTGAGAATCGATCCCAGTTCATTTCACTCTTATATTCATTCGCTTTGTGCCACATGATTGCAGTGGCAACACCGCGAAGACCAAGCGTTGCCAAGCGGGCTGATTCGCTGGCAGGGTCGAGCCGCCCCAAGTCGCCTTGGCCTAGGTCATATTTTTCCCGGATCTGCGAGAGCGTACCACCGACCGAAGTCAGCTTGTTGTCTCGATAGACAGCCGGTTGTCCGATGAAATACAACGGAATCAGGATCGCCACGATGGCGGCCAAGTAAATCAGCTTGCGACGATAAGCATTTATGTTCACGCTGCAAACTCCCTGGTCTTTAAGAAGAAGTAACTGACGATAGTTGTTAACACTAAATAGCCAAAGGTGATGGTTCCATGGCGAGCAACCAAGCCTCCAAAAATGTTGATTCCGAAGGCTACGAAATCTGCTGTGTTAAGTGACTGGAAGTTGGGGAGAGCACTGGTCAAAGCGGTCAGCACACCCAAGATACCTTGGTCACCAAACCGTATAGCTTCTTCCAGTCTTTCTGAGCCGAGGTCAATTGGAATCGTCGGGCTCTGTTGGGTTACAGTGCGAATCAGCGATTGAATAGGACCACCGCCTACGATCTCACCCGATAGGGCGCCCGATGCCAAAGAACCAAAGAACCCAAGGGTCAAAGCGGCCAGCGTAGCGATCATGGCAACTGGCCCGGTCAAGAAGGTGCTGAACATCACGCCGAAGCAAATGATGATGACCATCTGGAACCAAATACCAAGGAAGCCCTTGAAAAAGTTCCAGCCAAACGCCGCATCACCTTTGCGCAAATAGAGGTCAGCTGGTGCCATACCGAAGTATTGGCTGCGATCGTTGCAACGGATAATAACTTCGAGTTTTCCATCTTGAACGAGATCTTTGTAGATATCGAGTTCTTGTGGTTGACCGTCACGGAATCCTTGACCTTTCGCGGGATTTCCATTCGATCCACTTGGTACTCTTTCACGATGAATGGAAAGCGTTCGCTTTCGATTTTTCCATCAGGGCTGCGAAGGATAACGCTACCGCGTACGCCCGTAACGATGTCACCTTTGAAGGTACGATAGGCGGTGATCGTCATTTCGATGTTGAGTTGATCGCCAAAGCTGGATTCATCAACATTGTTGAAAGTCCAGATGGCAGAAGAAAGGCTGGCACCGTCGATATATTTGCGATAAGTCGACTCATAACCAACGTTGATACCGTCACCTACCGATCCATCGCGTTGCGTGAATCGCAAGACACCGAACACTGGTATTCGAGCTTGAAGCGTTCCTTCAGGTGGACCGAAGTCATAGACTTTCTTGCCATCCACTTCGCGTACTGACACGGTATGGCGATGGGATTTTACTTCGTCCGTTACACCGGTTCCGTCCTCAAGAAATGTAACAGCATGGGAATGGCGTGCATCATAGGTCGAAGCACCCTTGCGGGCATTCGCTTCCATCGGTTCCATTTCGTGATAATGGACAATACCGCGGGTTACGAACACATAGCTTAAGATTCCCATCGTGCCCAAAAGCAACGTTCCCACTAAGGTAAAGCCGAGCACGCGGCCCAGCACAATTTCAGTGGGGCGGACAGGTTTGGTGATAATGGTGTAGATGGTGCGATTCTTGATATCCGCTGGCAAACTGAATGAAGAAAGAAACAAGCCCAGTAGCAACATCATGTAGTTAATCGATGTCATTACGAAGCTGATGTAGAGTTTGGCTGGATCATCGGCTGCAGGGTCGAGGTACCAACCTGCAAACATCAAGCCGACAACGAACACTGCGAAAATCGCTAGTACTTTACGACGCAAAGCTTCTTGAAAAGCAAGTCTCGCCAAAGCTGCTATGCGACGCAATGAAGTGTTGGGCAAATCTTCGCGGAAGAATTTGGACATCACTTCTGCAATGACGTAGAAGCCTTCGGCTGGACCATAAAGTCGAGCTGCAATTACGTAGCAAACGATAAAGCCTAAAACGGCCAAAGTGACTACCAATAGGAAGCCATTGAGTAAACCCATGCCGGGAATGAGCCATTCCCAGAAGGTCACCATTTGATCGGGATCTATACGCATTGTTTATCCGAAATCGAAAAGAGACGGGTGGGTTGTACGAGAACGTTACTCGACCGAACGATGGCCAGGTCGATTTTCACTTTGACGCACGATATCCAAGAACAACTCTTCCATCGTTGTGGTTGGGTTATCGACGGTGAGAACTTCTCCCCCGTGTCGCTTAATCACTTCTTGAATTTCTCGTTTGGCCTCATCACTGAGTCCCTTCGCATGAACTTCCGTCACATCTTGAACCTTGAGAAGGCTATCGACGCGACCGAGTTCTTTGAGTTCGCCTTGATGCAGAATGGCGACACGATCGCAAACGTCTTGCACGTCAGCCAATTGGTGACTGCACAACAAGATCGTCTTGCCTTCGTCGCGTAACTTCAGGATCAAGTCTTTCATGTCGCGTGAACCGAGCGGGTCGAGGCCCGTGGTTGGTTCATCCAGCACCAATAAGTCGGGTTCGTTGATTAGCGCTTGGGCCAAACCGATACGCCGAGTCATACCTTTGGAGTATTCACGCAATTGACGTCGACGGGACTTCTCCAGGCCGACCATCTTGATAAGTTTTTCCGTGCGAGCGCGTCGCTCTTCGGCAGGCATTTCGAACAGGCGTCCGTAAAAATCGAGTGTTTCTTCGGCATTAAGAAACTTGTAGAGATAAGACTCTTCGGGGAGATAACCAACGCGTTCGTTCTTGCGAACATCGGTGGAGTCTTTACCAAAAACAAAAGCTCGACCTGAGGTTGGGAAGAGAAGTCCCAAAATCAACTTGATGGTCGTCGACTTTCCGGAGCCGTTGGGGCCCAGCAAGCCAAAGATTTCCCCTTGCTTCACTTCGATATCTAGGGATTTCAAGGCGTAAACTTTCTTACGCCCCCAAAAGTCTCGGTAGATTTTCCCAAGGTTTCGGGTCTCAATGACCGGCTCGGAAGTCGTTTTGCTGGACTTCGCTGCGGTGCTCTCGGCTGTAGCTGACATCGAAAAATGCTCCGTCGCATCGGACGCAGGGAATGAATGAATCAGATAAGGGTATATGGGAAAACAGGCGCCACTACGTTTTCGGGCTAAAAGCAGTTCAATCGAACCACCGATGCCGAAAGGGCATATTTTCCGCTATGGGGCACTATAAATGCGGACGGAAGTATCGACAAGCTACGACGTTACTCCAAAGTATCGGATAGATCGTATTATGCCCGCACGTTCGTTAAACTTCGCCAAACTGCACGTCCATTCCTTCCACTATGTGAAGAAATGTTGAAAATCGAGTTTATTGGAGCCCCCTAGTTTGCGTTGCATCTAGTGGGTGAAGTTAACGTGCTGATTCACAGCCTTCCCCGAGAGCGACGTCGGGAGGTTATGTGGTGTGTTCTTATGATCACTATCGCCTGCCAAGACGCCTCGCCCTGTAGTCGTTACACTTACCTGGCCAATTACACTGGCTTGTAAGGTGGCACTTTCCAATAAAATGACATGGTCCAACAAGCTAGGTAGTGACACGATGGCAGCTTCGGCTGCGACCCTGGGAGCGTCGAACGTGGATTTCGCTGAAGAACAACTTGAACCTGCTCCTGGATATCATCAGGCGCTCGAGTTCCTTCTTGGCCGCGTCAATTTTGAAAAGACCGGTCACAAGCCCTACTCTGCGAACCATTACAAACTCGGTCGCATGCAGTCCTTGTTGGAATCGTTGGGGAATCCACAACTTCGACTGCCAACGATCCACATTGCGGGCACCAAAGGTAAGGGCTCCACTGCCACTTATCTATTCGAAATTCTGCGAGCTGCCGGATATCGAGTCGGGCTCTTTACCTCTCCACATTTCCTGAAGCTAGAAGAACGCTTCACGGTCGACGGAGAGTTCTGCCCGCCAGAATTGTTGGTGCAATTGGTAGATCGATTGCGCGTGGCCGAAGAGCGGCTGGTTCAAGAAACGGGTGAGAACGCGACCTTTTTTGAACTCTCGACCGCGTTGGCTTGGCTTTATTTCGAAGCAGCTCGCGTGGATGCAGTGGTGCTCGAAGTTGGTTTGGGCGGGCGACTCGACAGCACCAACGTTTGTTCCCCTTTAATCACAATCATCACTTCGATCAGCTTGGATCATCAAGCTCAACTAGGTAATACGATCAGTCTTATTGCGGGAGAAAAAGCGGGCATCATCAAAGACGGTATTCCGGTGATTTGTGGTGCTCGTCATCCGGATGCAGTAGAGGTCATTGTGGCTAAAGCGAACGCATGTCAGGCCCCGCTGAGGCGCATAGGCGTCGATTTTGAGGCCGTATGGCAAGGTCCACGCCAGATCGCTGATACGCCAACCTCAGCCGTTCCCAGGTTGTGTGGTGAAGTGGCATACTCTGAAAAATCGCCCTCGTATCAGTTCCCAAATGTGACACTTGGGATGCCCGGTCACCATCAATGCGATAACGCAGCCATTGCGATCTCAGCAGGACGTTGGTTAGCTGAGAAAGGTTGGAAGATCGACGAGTCACACTTGCGTTTAGGTCTGCGGGCCGCCAACGCCCGCGGACGCTTTGAGCTGGTGGGCGTCCAGCCTTATCGCATTATCGATACCGCCCATAACGAAGCCTCGATCCTCTCGCTATCGAAAGCCATGGAGGAGTATTTTCCGAGAGTTCGAAGGGTCGTGATCTTTGCTGCGAGCCGCGATAAAGACTTGCGCGTGATGCTAAGAGAGTTGGTTGTATCAGCCAACGTTTTGGTTCTTACACAGTATCGCGAAAACCCCAGGGCTGTGCCAATTGCCCAACTTCAAGAGATTGTGGCTGAACTGGCTACTTCAGAAGGGCCTGTTTTTGCCAAAAAAATGCGGGCACATACGATAATTGCTAAAGATCCAGCCGAAGCGTATGAGATGGGTTTGCAGTTATGCGGACCAGACGATTTGTTGTGCGCGACCGGATCTTTCTTTCTCGCAGCTGAGCTCTTTCCCATAATCAGTTTGAGACGTTTTGAGCGGCTGACCGAAAACAATCGCAATACCGAAGGGGAACCTTAAGCTGATTTCAGCTTGGCCCCAATCCCCGGAAGTCCACGTCTCAATTCTCAGCTTTGACAAATTTTTTCTGATGCATTTCAGCATGGACCTAAGGTGTCCTGGCACTTGCGATCATTACTGCAGGCAAGAAGGGAGTCGCTGAAACAAACGTTTCAGCCCAACTAATCCTTAAGCTCTGGCGTAGTAGTCACAAAACACGAGATTGAATCTCACAGCCCTGCAAGGCTGCAGCCCCCTGAAATGCAAGGAAGTTCTCCATGGCCAAGTTTTACGTACAAAGTGGTACAGTTCGTGCAGTTATTGATGCTGAAAGCCAAGATCGGGCTGCCCTGTGGGTGGTTCATCGTGCGATGCAGCAGATCATGCCCATCTATGATGACAATGATCTTTCCGCCCAACAAAAATGCGATAACGCATTGGTTGAAGGCATGCTGGTGCTCGATGCTCGTATCAAGTTGAGCGAAGTCGGCTTCGATCGACCTGATTGTTTGAGCTTAGATACTTTTGAGATCGTTGCCGAATGGCATCGCTTGATGGTAGCGCTCGAACGTCTGCAACGCATGTTGGATTCACAGTGATAGATTCGCACCGCTAGAGATTGGGTGCGGATGCGAGTCGCAAGAGAGAGCGACTAGACGCGACCAAGGGTTATTTGGCCAAGGTGTGCAATCAATGTGTTTGATCGACGTGTGGGGTCACGTGTTTTGGGGAAAGCTGTCGTTGCACCGCATCACGGTGCAACGAGCAGAGCTATTCATGATTTTCTCTAGCCTGCATTGAGCAGGTTAGGCATCGCTAATTACCAGCGATCACGACGGCCACCACCACTGTTGCGTGAGCTGCCTTCGTAGGAGCGACTGCCCCGTTCTTCTCGCGGCTTAGCTTCGTTGACTTGCAAGCTGCGGCCACCGTTGTCTTTGCCATTCAAGCCATTGATGGCTGCGTTGGCTTCTTGTTGGTTTGACATTTCAACAAAGCCAAAGCCTTTGCTGCGACCGGTGTCACGGTCCATGATGACCTGTGCACTAACCACATCGCCGTATGCAGAAAACATCTGCTCAAGCTGTGGTGAGCCAACGCTGTAGGCCAAATTGCCGCAATAAAGTTTGCTACTCATATCCATTCTCCAATAACGGTTCTTATCACAAAATCAATCAACAAGCCAAAGAACCATCAAGGATCTTATTGAAAGGTACTTGCTCTCAGGGGAGAGCTAAAATTGGACGACGCAGGTAACCAAGTTGTGCACTTAGCTGTTGCGACTCCAGTTATTTCTTATAGGTAATTACGAAACAGTTGGTGCTTCGAGTGTTTTTGAGACAGCCGTAAATGACGTTTCTGTTTCAAGGTGGCGACGGACTTTCTTTTCGCGTTTGCGGGCTGCTTTGTCACGTTTTTGTGATTCGCGCTGCCGCTTGGCCATAGTGTCTCTGTCTTTTGCCATGGTTGTTCTTTCGAAGTTATTGCATTCAGAAAATGGCACTAGAAAAACCATGTCTTACAAGCGCAGTACTTGAGACTTGCTCGTTTTGACGTGCAATTTTCAGAATGAATTAGAAGGGCTTCGGAGAGACGCCAAAACATCCGTAGGCGTCGCCAAGAGTCCGATGAAAGAGCTGCTTAAAATTCTTAACAATCCACCCGGATTGCATATCGCAGCGAATGAGGACTCGAAGCACAAAGAAAGAACATACCTGTTCTTAGCATAGAACTGAAAGAGCTCAGACGAAGGGATTATACCATGTTAAACGCAGTAAAGCCAGCGATATCCGAGATTTGGTTTCCGAATTTCGGCGATTGATGACAAAAGGTCTATCACTGCTTGATATGCGTCGCCATGGGTGGTGGCTCTAAATGCCCCAACGCTGCACGATCCACCATCCAAATCACTCGCTCGGCACCATGGATCAATTGAGCTGGATACAAATCAGGATTCCGTGGCCCATGCCATATTTGTTCTAAAGCTACAGTCTTGCTGTTGCCGGATACCAAGAATACGACCGCGCGAGCCTGGTTTATCAATGGAGCAGTAAATGTAATTCGCTGTGTGTTTAGCTTGGGAACATGATTGGCGATCACATTGCGAGTTTGTTCTTTCAAGCCGCTGGTGGCAGGAAATAGTGAGGCGGTGTGGGCATCATCTCCCAATCCAAGAAAGATCAAGTCAAAGGCGGGGCGTCCATTCACACGCTTAGAGAGAGAAGCTTCGATGAGCTTTTCATACGCAGCGGCTGCGACGGCGGGTGCATCCACATTGATGGGAACGGGGTGAAGCAACTTTCGCGATAGAGCGGCTGGTTGGAACAACGTTCGATCTGCCAAGCCGAAGTTGCTATCCGCATGATCGATGGGAACATTGCGTTCGTCACTGACATACCAATGAGCTCTCTCCCAAAGCGTCACATCTGCTTTGTTCTGCGTCATACGCTCGTATAACCGCTTGGGTGTAGAACCACCTGACAAAGCAACATGTGCGAGTTGATCCGCTGCCCGATCGCGAAGCAGTTCTTGCAGAAAGAGATAAGCCCACTCGGCCAATTGCGTTCCATCCTGAGCAATCCAGCATTCGAGTGCAGATTTTGGCGAGGAAGCAAGAGGTGATGTCATGGGGTTGTTCTTGGGCAAGGGTGATCGAGGCGCAGCAACATCGCCGCGCGCGGCCCCATTACGATAAGCGACTGGCGATTATCGGTCTACCGTGCTTCCACCGCCACGGAGATTCCCCAGTCTGCGGCGCAATAAACCTTGCGCAGGTTGATTCGCCGTATTCGGTGAGTTCCCTTTGCTAGAGCCGTTCGCATTATTCGCAGCGGTTGGCTTAGCCCCATCTTGTTGTGCCGAATCTGCGGCTGAATTGGTCGCATTTGGGGTAGTCTGAACTTCGCGCGAGCCGCTCGTGCTGGCGGTCAGCGGTACATAGCGACGCAGGTATTCGCCCCAATAGCTTCTCCAAAGCCGATCAATTTCATCCAAACGCACGGTGAGGTTCGGATCGCGGAATGGTTCGCTGGCAGCAAAAATCTCATTTCGAATTAGATTTCTTTCGTCAGGGTGTAGGTAAACATCGTAAGCCTTCACCTCGTCGACATAGATGGTACCGCTACCAATTAAATCGATTTCAACTCGCAGTTCATCGATTCCGGACGCAGGCAAGTCAGAAACCAACAGCACCAGCGGAGCTGTTTCCCATCGGTCCGAAATCGGTGCGTCCGCGACATCTTTACCCAAGAAACGCGAGCGTTCATAACGTGTTCCATCGCTACGACGTCCTTGCAGCATAAGGCGAACTTTAGGCTCGTCTGTTCCCGCTTCTTTGCGTATCCATAACTCCACAGCCATACGGCCTGTCTTGGGAAGACGAAGTGGAGTGCTCTGTAACCACAAAGGTGCGTTGCCACCGCTGTTGTTTTCCAATCGCAAAGAAGCCGCACCGCGAAACGCATTATTGGAGGGCGTGATCTGCGCGTTCGGCAAGGTTGACATGGTCCAGCCTTCTGGCTTTCCCTCTTGCGTGAAGTTTTCGAAGCCGCCGTTCACTAAAGATTCTGATGCCGCTAATCGTGTTGTGTGCAAACGTTTTACTCGTTCACTGAGATCCATCAATTTGGCTTTGGCAATCTCGACCGCAGCATCTTCCGGCTGATGCGTCCAGTTGACTAACTCCATGCCAGTGGCATCGATGCAAATGGTTTGCCACTCGAAAGGCTGGAGATCAACGGTCCACTTTTTGCTCGACCAAGAGTCGGGTATCGCTTGACCAGAAGCACTCACCCATTCGATCTGTTCAAGTCCAGGTGCTTTGTTCCATTCGATGGAACAGCGTTCCGCCCAAGGTGCCGCATTGATCAATAAGATGAAGGTCTTATTTTCATACGTGGCAGTGCGGAACACTACCGAATTCGATAACGGTTGCCCCATGCTGTAATCGGCGGTTTCTAATCGCACAGGTGGTAGCTCGGTCCAGCGTTGGGCCGCAGCACGCATCCACTGCTCCGTGCCATAATTGGGAGACCAACCACCACTGGCCATCAACCAAGCATCATCAACTAACAATCGTTGACACCATGTTGATACCACGCTCGGCGCATGGGGTGCAACTTGATGAAACGTCCAAACTTTAGAGGTCGAGAGGTTAAGTGGTTGTTGCTTCTCAACCGCAGGCCAATTGCGACTGGTGGGAGGCAGCAACAATAACGCACCTCCGCGCGGCTGAGAAGGTTCGCTGGCTGGAGTGATGGCTAGATCTCGAACACCATAACTCCAACGTTGCTGCGGTAACGAATGCAGAGGAAACCGCACGTCGGCTTGTAGCAAGTCGATCTCAGGCACTTCGCTCAAGCCATTCAAGTCAAGGCCTCGGCTCAAGGCAATGTAATCTGCAGGCATCCATAGTTCAGACCATTCAACAAAGTCGCTCTCCATGGGTGGTTGCTTGGCTAAGCCGGCAGTCGATACAACAAACCGCAAATCAGCTCTATCTCTGCGGAGATTCTGAGCCATTTGTTGAAGAACTAGAGTAAGTTGATTGGCCCGCCATTGCATGAATGAGTCACGCAAACGACTTTGGACGACTGCGGTTAGTTCTTTCAGATCAGACGGGAGCTGAGCGTTGAGGCTCTTGGCAAATGCCTGGACGCTCGTGGCATCGTAACCCCAGCGGTCACCCGCGAAACTGAGGTGTCCAGTGCCACCCATTTCGACCACCACACCGCGGAAGCTAGGGTGCTTGCCGTAACGTGTGACTAGTTCTTGAAGCGATTTCGAAATCTGTTCCTGTACCACTTTGTGCAATGGGTTGTAACGCGGAGCTTGAATGGAAGATGTACTTGTGGGGCGTGACCACTTTCTGCCCTGCAAGTCGATGAGCTCAACGGGATCGGTCGAGTTCGCATTGCGAATCAGTTGATTTCCCATCGCGCCATCGAAGTGAATGCCGAGCAGCACATGTAGGCCTTCACGATCCAGCATCTTGAGCAATAGCTCGACAACATCTTTCTGAACGGGATCTCGACCATCAGCGAAGAAGCGGCCTCGATCAAACTTAGGGTTCGGTAACAATGTTTCGCTTGGGTAAAGCGAGCCTCCCTCCCCTGCTACAAACAAAACCACGCCATTGTGTCCCGACCATTTGATGTACTCGATCAAATGTTTGCAGGCTGAGTAATACGATTGCCAAGCATGTAACCCTCGACCTGTGGCTTGGTCCAAAACTTCCGGGCCGCCAAAATACTCGGCTAGCAGTGGCTTATCCAAATAGATCGCCGCCATTCTGGGAACTGGGCCTGCATTGGCTGCTTGGGTTGGGGACGCTTCGTCTATCGTCTCGCGATTCTCTGCGTCTGATGAAAAAGGAACGAGGTTGGCATAAGATTCAAGTTCATTGGGTCCTGCGTAAAGTTCATAGCCAAGCAACTGCAGCGAATGTTCGGT
This sequence comes from Planctomycetota bacterium, assembly GCA_017303505.1. Classification (GTDB taxonomy): domain Bacteria; phylum Planctomycetota; class Planctomycetia; order Pirellulales; family Pirellulaceae; genus JAFLCP01. The sequence continues at coordinate 63,491 of JAFLCP010000007.1, forward strand.
ATCAGGGTTAGTGACTAACAGACTGGCTGAATTTGACTTGGGCCAAAAAATGATTTCTGTTTCACCTTTACCATCGATCTGCCGCAGGTCATCGCTGGATAACTGAACGCCCGCATTAATGCCCAATGGTGATAAGACGCCTTCACCGTTTGGTTCGAGGATGGTTAATCCTAATTGCATAGGTTGTGCGCATGAGTAACGCAGGACTAAACGATGAGGTTTACCGGTCGCCTGAATCTTCAAAGGTGTCAGGTACCAATCGTTAGGTCCCATAACACTTTCGCCTCGTTCCACCGTTTGGTTACTGAGCGGACTACGAGCCGATTCGCGAGTTGAGTTATTCCACCAGCCACCACGGTTGCCCAGGTTGCGCCATGTAAGCCAACGGCCTTTATCAGCCGAACTGGCCAAGTTGCCCTCGCGATTCTTGTTTCCATTTTCTTGTACAGCATCCACCGCAGCCGGCTCCCAAGTTTCGATGGAAGTCCACGGCACTTGGGGCACAGCGATAGGTGTTGTTTGTAGGACAACAAATTCCAGAGCGCGCGTGACGGCTGCGTCGGAAAGAAAACTACCTAGCACCCGACGAACGTCCGCTCGAATTTCAATGCGATACACACCTTCTTCGCGCGGTGCGTAAAATGTGCCGGGCGATGTTTCAGCAAACGAACCAAATTCATCGGTTGTTACTGAAACAGTTTGAGTTTGTAGAACGGCCCCAGTCGAATCTTGAATTAACGAAAAGGTGAGCCGCAACGCTTGATCATTACCGAGTCCAAGATGATGTCCCGAACAAGAAATAGGGATCGCTTCATCGGGACTCAAGATCATCGACGAACGCGGCAATATGGGGCGAATTTTGTCGGACAGTGGACGCTCGATTACTACCGAACTCCCTGAATTGTCCAAAGCGATCGAGCGATTCTGTTGAATCACGTCGGTTAAAGAAACATCCAGTATTTTGGGACCATTGGCAGGGTCAGCGCGATTGGAATCACTCAAGGCGATTCGAATTCTGGTCTTTTCTGTACCCACAACTTGGAACTCAGCCCCGCCATAGCGAGTAGGAGAACTTGGGAGAACATCGATGGTCCGGTTATCCTTCATGACCACCGTATGCGAACTGTCCGCTTGCATGCTGATCGGCATCAGATTCGTGGCCTGACCATCTTGAATCGTGATGCTACCGATATACTCGCGGTTGTTAGGACCACCCCATAAGACACGCACTTGGACGTCGAAGCCTTCAGCGCAGAACGCCAGCCGCGTAGGTGCACTCGACCCAAAAATGAGCCATAGTACTAAAACAATGACCCACAACCGACTTCGATTAGAACCGTCCCCGACATTATTTAGTCTGAGATCAACTGTCGTTTGCGGTCCTCCGTGACCCAACTCCAAAGCAACATCCTCAAGAAATACGAAATCCCTCTCGTGAATCGGCCCCGCCCATGATGGCAAAGCAATTCCAGCTCCGCCCTGAATACTATCTGGATTTCCCGTTTCGTGACTACCTGAAATCGCTCCAAATCGACGTTTTCTCGCCGCATAATGCTGCGAATCGTCGCAGTTTCATTTGACAGCAAATGCTGGCTGGAAGATGCTAGCATTAACGACTCCTAGAATAAGTAGGAGCGTTCGACACGCACAAGAATCGGATCGAATATGGCACTGATTGAATTACGTAACGTCAGCAAGGTGTACAAGCTAGGCGAAGTTGAAGTGACCGCCCTGCGAGATGCGACTGGCGACATTGATAAAGGTGAGTATGTCGCCTTGATCGGCCCCAGCGGTTCGGGGAAGTCCACCTTGATGAACACCTTGGGCTGTTTGGATCGACCTACATCGGGGAGTTACAAGTTAGATGGCCAAGAGATTGTGACGATGGGGGCCGCCGAACGCGCCCGCATTCGCAATCGCCAAATCGGCTTCGTTTTTCAAAACTTCAACCTCTTAGTGCGAACTTCGGCTGTCGAAAATGTTGAGCTACCTTTGATGTATGGTCCATATCAAAGCGCTCGTACACGTCGCGATCGAGCCGTCGAACTTTTGAACCTAGTGGGACTGGGCGACCGTCTCGATCATCATCCCGGTCAGCTCTCCGGCGGCCAACAGCAACGCGTCGCCATTGCTCGGGCCTTAGCGACCAAGCCCAATATTCTCATGGGTGACGAACCGACCGGAAACTTGGACACACGCACCAGCCGCGAAGTCATTGAGCTCTTCAAGAAGCTAAACGAAGAACAAAAGCTCACCGTGATCTTAGTCACACACGATCAGAACATCGCTCGCAATGCGCGTCGCAATATTGTGCTTCGCGATGGAAGTGTTTTGTGCGATACGACGAATCATGAGGAGGCGGCAAGAGCGATAAGGAGGGAGGAAGTGGTTCAGTGATTCAGTGATTCAGTGATTCAGTGATTCAGTGATTCAGTTTTCAGTGATTCAGTTTTCAGTGATTCAGTTTTCAGTGATTCAGTTTTCAGTGATTCAGTGGTTCAGGATTCAAAGTTCTTTAAGTATTTTTTGAGATGTATTTTTTTGAGGGTGCTGTCGCTCGACATGTAGCGGATGGTGCCGAAGATGGGGCGCTCAGGGCCCCAGGGACGATCGTATCGACCTAGTACCCAAAAGATGCCGCTGTAGGAGTTGGGGTCGCGGCCATCTAGCGCATATTTGTTGTTGAGCTCAACCATGATGTCGAGCGCTTCTTCGGGCGAACGACTCCAGTGCAAAATCTTCTTGCCCCACAACATTCTCAGATAATTGTGAATGCGGCCTTCCTTTACCAATTGCCGTTGAGCTGCATTCCACACTGGATCATGCGTCCGCGCTTCTTCGAACTCCGCCAGTGAGTAAACATAGTCTCGTTTATCGGCGGCATGTTTCTGCAAAGTCGCCCGCACCCAAGTAGGCAACGAACGATACGAGTCATAATGACGATCCAGAAAACACTGGTTAAAACCGATTTCGCGCCATGTGAGCAATTGGTCAAGAAACGCTTCGATCGACGGACTGACGTTCCAAAATCCATTCACCTTCCCATTGGGCCGAGCTAGTTGTTCGACACGAAAATTCTCGTGCTCCAAAACATCAAAGAACATTTCGTGAGCTGAGATGTGACCAAAGTGCAAGTAGGGTGACAGAGCGCTGCTGCCGTCGGTATCAGGATGATTTCGATCTTCGTCATAGCGGATCGAACGGAGCGATAGAAAATTCTTCCACCGCCGCAATGCTTCTTTTCTGCCGCCAACCATTTCCGTCGGAGCAACTGAATGGTCGATATCAAAATCACTCCAGTCGAACGGCTTGTTGTTGAAAGCGATTTCAGCCATTGGCCATTTGCGAAGGATTTCCTTGGCAATTGGTTGAGGTGATGGCAATTGAAAGTGAGACAACACTTTAGTGAGTGGCCGTTGTGCTAAGAGCGTATCGACTTGCTTTTGCATGAACCGTCGATACGAATGCGCTACGGTGAAAATCTTGTCCGGGATTCGCAGCGGCATCAAGCCATTGGAGTCGACAATTTCATATCGACAGGACGCTCGGGCAGCAAACCACTTTGGCAGATGTTTGAGAAAGAAACAAGGATACTCGTCACCTACCACTACAGCGGCTTTGGTGGCGAGCGCTTCAATCAGTCCCGATCCTTCACCTCTCTTCTTTTCGAGGTATGGGTAGTAAGTGACGTTTTCTTTTTGCAACGCAATTGCATTATCTCGCATGCCAGCCACGACGAATTGATGCATGCGATCGTTGGCCCAACGATATCCAACCCGCAATGGTTCAAGAATGATCAGTGGCTTCTTGAGTTCTTCGCTCCATTGGGCTGCGCGTTGTAACGCATAATTCGAGTCGGTTCGACGGTAGGCGGTCATCCAATACAACACATATTCACCCGACATATTGGGCATGACGTCGTGCGGGGCCGTGATGCGGATTTCTGGGATGTCACATGAAATAGATGTTTGGGGCATGGGCGAATGGAGTCGGTTGGTGACCGCTGAAGGATGAAACTTCGCGAAATCGATGGGGGAACCATATCGGACATTCACATCACTATAGAGGTGTGGCTAGAATAAACCCCAATGTTCTCCCCTTTCCTTCGCATTCTCCGATAGAAATCCGGCCACTATGTCCGCTAGGCGACGACGACGCAGAACCAATTGGCCGTATTCGCTTGTCCAAATTGCCCTGGCAATGTTTCCCATCATCTATGTCACCATCGATGTGGGGCTGATCTACTTATATCGACCACGTCAATATGGTGGGGCTGGAGAGGTCATTGGCTCCCTTTTCGATGCGGTGGTGATTCTGTGGGGGTTTGCTGTCGGTGCCTGCCTGGGGAGTTTCTTGAACGTGGTAGCCTTGCGAACGCCCCGGCATGAAACCATCGGGGGTGGTTCGTATTGTCCTTATTGTTGTGTCCCCATTCGTTCGCGAGACAACATTCCCATTCTCGGTTGGCTGAGTTTGCGCGGACGTTGTCACGCTTGTCGTTTGCCGATTCCACCTCGGTACATGATCATCGAGGTCATTGCTGGAGCATTGGTGTGCGCTTTGGTCTGGGTGCAAGTTGTGTACGGTGGTTTCAATCTTCCGCTCGATGGCTACAACGTGCATAGTCCTGCCCGGTTGGTGATGCATTGGGATTCGCTTCTGATCGGCCGCACGTTGTATTTTGCGTTGACCTTGTTGTATCTGATGACAACCGCATTAGTGGTTGGCAATCGTTTGTTGCTTCCACCATCGATGGTTTATTCCGGATGGTTATTGGCTGTGGTCCCGGCTCTCAGTTATCCGAAGCTCCTGATTTATAATTGGAAATCGGAGTCGATGAAATCGCTTGAAGGACAAGAGCTTTATTTAGCCGGTTTGATGACGGTGATTACCGGCGTGATTGTGGGAGTGTTAATTGCGCGAACCACTTTGCTTACGCTCTATCCCAAAGCCGATCCGAAGCTATTGAGTTCCCATCCTGACACCAAGCAGGCATATGACTGGATTTGGCAATGGGCTTGGATCGGGGCGGTATTTGGCTGGCAAGGAGCGTTGGGAACGGCGCTGGTATGGTGTCTGTTGTTGGCGTTTCTATATCCAATCATACGGCGTTGGGATTTTCCATTGACTCTTCCGCCAACGCTTTTGTTTGTTGCCGCCACATTGCATCTTGTGTTGTGGAGGCAGTTAGTGAAGGTGCCCTTTTGGCCCGGGAGTGAGTGGGGCTTTTGGGGTGCATTAACGGCACTCATCACGACGATGTTGATGGCCAAATTGCTAATCGATCGCGATTGGCAGACTACAAAGGAAGATGCGGCTATAGCTCCGCAAAATTCTTTAGCAGTTGTAGGCCTTCCTTCTGACTCTTCTCTGGATGAAATTGAGTAGCGAAGAGATTGTCTTTGCGAATTGCTGCGCAGAATGGGATGCTGTAATCGCTGGTCAGCCAAATGATCGATGGATCGGATGGAACGACGTAATAGCTGTGCACAAAGTACATATACGGATCGGTCGATAATCCATTCAGCAATGGAACGTTAGCCTGTTGTGAATGGACGCGATTCCAACCGATATGGGGCACCTTAAATTCGTGTGGCAAGTTGAACCGCACGACGTTTCCCTTTAACACGCCTAGTCCTTCATATTCTCCGTTTTCAAAACTCTTTTCGAAGAGCAATTGCAAGCCGAGGCAAATGCCCAGAAAAGGCTTCCCCGAGGCGATGCAGTCACGCAACGGTTCCACCAATTGTCTTGAACGCAGTTCGCGAATCGCATCGCAGAAAGCGCCAACGCCAGGCAAGATCACTTTGTCTGCCGCGCGAATTCGCTCAGGATCACTGGTGATTTCGGGATGAGCGCCAACATGTTCGAGAGCTTTCTCGACACTCCGAAGGTTGCCCATCTGATAATCAACAATGGCGATACGAGGTTTGGCGGCAGACATAGCTAAATGGATGGTCTCGATAAACGAACAATAAAGAGCAAGTAGTTTCAGGCTAAGACTCAATTACACTTGGTCAGGTTCAGGATGTGTCCAAGGTTGTCGATAAGGGCGGCGAAGCAATTGGTTGGCTGCGTCATCGCCTTCAATCTTGTGGGTTTCGGGATTAAACCGCAGAGAGCGACCGAGTTGCATCGACATGTTGGCCAGAATGCAGCTAGCGGTTGAGATGTGACCTTGTTCAATATCGGCAATGGGCTTGTTGCCACTGGCGATTGCACCGAGGAAGTCGAGCATGTGTCCGCGAATCGCGGGGGCCACATGTTTCTCCAAATCCTTTTCGGTGTTGTCTTCGGGATACTTATCGAGTTCCATCACCACATCGCGATGAATGGCGTCGCCTCCATGCAGCGGCTGGAAGTCATAACTGTTTACGCTCGCACGCAACGTACCCTTATCGCCATAAATCGTTAAGCCCCATGGGTACTTAGGATCAGGCGAACTTCCATAAGTGCGATGTTGCCAAATGACAGGGAGATCTCCGAAAGCGAATGTCGCTGTTTGAGTATCGGAGATGTTGGCTTTGCTCGCTTTGTCAACGAGAATGCCACCTTCAGATGACACGGAATCTGGCCAACCTAAGTTGAGCATCCAGCGAACGCAATCGAGCATGTGGATGCACATATCGCCCACGATGCCATTTCCATATTCCGTGAAGGCACGCCACGAGCGTGGATGTACGAGTTTGTTGTAGGGACGCATCGGCGCAGGTCCGGTCCACATTTCGTAATCGAAGCCTTCTGGTGGCGCTGTGTCGGGTGGATTCTCGCGTGTGCGCATATGGTAGTAACAATAAACTTCGACCATACCCACTTTGCCAAGTTTGCCTTCATCGATGATTTGTTTTTTGGCTTCGATAAGATGGGGAGTACTGCGACGCTGCGTTCCTACTTGGACCACGCGATTGTATTTGCGAGCAGCGGCGAGCATCGATTGGCTCTCGACAATATCGACGCTGGTCGGCTTTTGGACATAAACGTGGGCGCCAGATTTCACCGCTTCGATCATCGGCAAGGCATGCCAATGATCGGGGGTAGCGACCAGTACAATATCGAGATCTTTCTCAGCCAGCATTTTTCGGTAATCGCCGAAGAGTCGTGGCGTTTTGTGTGAGGATTGGCGTTCCGAAATAATCTTGCCCGCTTCTTCGAGCATCTTGCGATCAACATCGCAAACGGAAACCACTTCGACGGGTGCTACTTGCAGAAGGCGAAGCAAATCGCATTTACCGTACCATCCCGCCCCGATAAGCCCAACGCGTTGTGGAGCCAAATCGGCAAATGCGGCGGCCTGTTTGGCTAATGGAGAAAGAGCCAGTGCGCTGAGGCCAGACTGTAAAAAGTATCGGCGATCCATAGGAGCAATCTCCACAACAACGGGATACGGGAAAGGAGATTAGATTGTAATCTCCTCCGCTCCATATTGGCAGTGGGATGTGCCAGTCACGGAAGGAGTAAGCGTTCCGGAAATCGACCTAAAACGCCTCGTTTTTCGGCCAAAAAGCAACTTTTGGCCGAAATCGAAACGGAATTATGCGGATTCTGAGTAGCAAATTCCGTTTATCGCTGGGGCTCAGCCACCCCAGCTGGTCCAATCCATGCGGCTGTACACGTACAGTTGTACGTGAGGCATGTCGTGTGCCTTGTCGACGTTCAATGACTCGCTAGGAGCCTACCGGGCGCCGCCAGAGAAAGCTGTCGACAACATAGTGATGCACACTGATGGCGGCCAAAAGAATGGTCGATGCCATTGTCCACCAATGGTTCAATGAAATCGTTATCTTTTGCTCCCAACCAAAACCGAGGACAAACATGACCAACCAGAACATCAAGAAGCCGACAAGGTTCGGAACCAGTTCCAACCAGCGGACACCTTTCGAGATGTAGTGTTTGCGCTCCAGAACCCAGATTAACGCTAAGTATTGAAGCGAATGAAAAATGGTGACCGCAAAGAAACCGCGTTGGAAATGCGAGAGCACCGAGAAGCCGTAATAATGCACACCCAGGAACATGGCGAAACAAATCAAACCAGTGGGGCGATACTTCCAGCGATTGCGATAAAGCAGAACCGCTTCCAAAACAAGTTGTACATAAATCCCGCCGAACATCATGAGCATCAACCAACGCATGAGCATGTCATCAAACTGAACGGGGATGATGTTGTACGATGCCCCTTGCCAGGCTTCATAAAGCGTGTCCCAGCGGCTGAGGATCAAATAGGGAAAGCAGAGGTGATAGGACCACCAACGCAAACGCCGAATCATGTCGTCGAAATTAGCCTGACTGCCATAGAGGCAACCGATGCCATAGGTTTGACGCAGATAGTGATAGGACTGCCAAACGTTAACGGCCGTAATGGTTTCGACGAAATAGGGAGTGAAGCTGATACCCCACAATCCCAGCACGATAGCCAAATAGCTGGGAACTCCCAAGAGCCAACTGACTTTACCTTCGCGTGTCTTGCGATATTGACGCACATAGGTGCTGTAGACGTGGGGTGCGCTGATCAATGCGCTGACCCAAAAGTACCATTGTATTTTGCCCGCTCCGCGCAATTCGTTTTCACCCATCCATAAGATGAATGGAAGAAATAACACCAAGCCACCGCCGATGACGAAAAACCATTCAAACGCAGTTGGCCAAGCAAATGTGCGTGTGTTGCTTTGAACTCGACCACTTTCTGCTTCGTGCAGAAGGTGCTCAGCGCGGTCTATGGCGGTAGACATATCGGTATCACAGGCGGGGAGTAAGGTGGGGTGTAGCATGGCAGTCGAACGTAGCACGGCAGTCCTCTGCCGTTTCTTATCTGCCGTCATGCATAGCTGTCTTGTATCTGTCGTAGCACGCGTTACATAAAGTATTGCGCAGTTACGACAGAGGGCTGTCGTGCTACGTAGATCGCTAAACCTTACCACCACTTTGGGATAGAGCCCGATTCTGTAGCGATTAAGAAGAGTAATGGTATCGGTGGACGTTAGAAGGTGCGGGCTGTAGCGATTGTGCGGTTAGTCTCCACGCTGCGCGAGATAGTAGAATTGAGAGCAGGAGAACAGGAGAGCTATTCAGAGTAACCGTTCGGGACGTACGGTTCGTTTAGCCTAGGCGTCCTTCCGTTTGATTCGTCAAATCCAAAGTCCAAAACGTTTCCCGTGTACGTGAGGTGTTGCGAATGTGAAGTTGGCTCAACTCATTGCGGCTCGGTCAGCCGGTATCGAAAAGAAGTCAACCTCTCGCCGCCCCGATCGTCGCGAAGGTTTTTAGGTGGCGATGTTCGTAACTAGCCACGCCATAACTTGCGAAGAAACGGCATGTAGCCATTTCTTCGCCGTCTTGTAGGCGTGCTGGTCGAAAGCGAACTCTTTCCTATTTCGCGATTTTCGTGCTTTTCGCGGTTCAAGTTTTTCAAGGTTCATGACCTTTCGCCCCCTAACTCGGAAGCGTTTTTAGTTGGGAGGGTGTTTTCCGAGTGTGACCCAGAGGGCCCGAACTTCAACTAGTTGTCGGCGATTCATGTGAAGTTGATTAATCGTGGCGATTCCGACTTCAGTTAAACCCACGATGACTGTGGCGTTAATGGACCAATCGAAATGGTCTAACCATTTCTGTTGCTGGGGGTGAAAGAGTGGGGCTACTAGGTCACCGTCGACGATTCCGGTTAATCGATTCGATTTGTGACGATTGCAGCTAGGGCATGCCAGGCAAAGATTGTTAAACTCCGTTTGGTCGCCGTGAGATCTTGGCACGATATGCTCAACTTCGAATGTGACCACTGTTAGTGCTTCACTTGATTGACAATAAGCACAGCATTGGAAATAGTGCTCGCGAATCTCGCGCCTAATTGCTAATGGGATATGCTCACTCAAGGCTACTCCTTCGCTTTCATTTGAAGCAGCGCTAATCCTGCCCGTGCCTTTACGATATTGAGTGCGTCAATCTGGTTGAGAAGTGAATCGAGTTCCATCGCTTCATCTGGCGTAAGCGTCCCAGCAGAATTTCGAGTCAGGAGATCATCAAGTTTCGCGTGGCTTTTGGACGCTAAAGAAAGATCTGCCAGAGCCGCTAGTCCATCAGCATTAATGAGTAAGTTGATTTCGTTGGGCATGGTGATTCTCCAGAACCGAAACTGTCTCTTACTCCAAGATACAGAACTGGGAATCCCAGTTCCATAGTGTCTTGCGTCTTATTAGGGGCTGGGCGGATGGAGAGCGTCCGTCGCTGCCGCCAGAAAAGCTATCAAACAACCGCCGGCTGCAAAATCTGTGCATATTCGTTTAGTTCGAGTTTCGCGCTGCGCGAGATAGTAGGATTGAGAGCAGGAGAGCTATTCAAAGTAACCGTTCCGAATGCGGAGATCATTTAGCTCGAGGCTAGGCGTACTTCCGTTTTATTGGCAGTCGCATTGGAATTAGGTGCTTGGTCGCTAGAAGGGTGCTGCCATACAAATTCGCCTCCTGCCCTGAGCAGGAGGATCTCGCGCCTGTCCAGCTACCTGCGCTGCTTCGTCGGAGTAATTCGATTCGGTCTCCACTGGCTACACGCCAGTGGGACCGCGACTTATTGGCTACCTCGCTCCGCCACGCAACTCGATCTACGTCACCACTTGGCCTTGTGCCAGTGGGACGATGACTTGTTGGCTACCCATTGATCACAGCGAGACATAATCGCGATCAAAGTTGGCCACAATTGCAATAAAATTACTCCGTGTACGGCAAGTACAAATGTACGTGAAGTGTTGCGAATATGAAATTGTCTCAACTCACCACGGCTCGTTCAGTCGGTATTGAATAGAAGTCAACCTCTCGCCGCCCAGATCGTCGCGAGGGTTTTCGGTGGCGATATTCGTAACTAGCCGCACCATAACTTGCGAAGAAACGGCATGTAGCCATTTCTTCGCCGCCCCTTGTAGACGTGTTGGGCCAAAGCAGACTCTTTTCCTGTTTCGCGATTTTCGTGCATTTCGCGGTTTACTTATTCTCGGTCGATCATTGCGGCTCGGCGAGCACGAATCATTAACTCGAATCAACTTTGCTTGATGTTGGTTTGGCGTTCGCGTTGGTAGCTGCTCAGGCGCGGGAACCACCCGCACAGGGCGGGTGGCGGACTCTATGATTGACCGTTTTGATTTCGTCACGGTTTTCGTTTCACCAACGGTACATCGCTTCTAAGGGCTGGAGCTCTCTACTAGGTGAGGCGGCGCGTCTCCCAACAGCCTGGTTCAAGATCAGCTCCGCGCAGAATCCGCCATAGATGACGTTTCGATCTTACGTTTTTGTCTTAATGCGACAAGCACAACTGTACATGTCATTGCGTCTTTGAAGCTGGCTCAACTCATTGCGGCTCGAGCGGCCGGTATCGAAAAGAAGTCAAACGCTCGCCGCCCAGATCGTCGCGCTGGTTTTTTCGGCGGCGATGTTCGTAACTAGCCACACCATAACTTGCGAAGAAACGGCCTAAAGCCATTTCTTCGCCGCCGTCTTGCAGGCGTGCTGGTCGAAAGCGAACTCTTTCCTATTTCGCGATTTTCGTGCATTTCGCGGTTTATTTTCTTCTCCGCTGAGCGACGCGTCATCTCGAAAGTCATTGCTGGTTTGTGTGATGCGCAATCGCTTATCGATGAAGTTGACGATTATTTGCTTGGGGCGATTGGGTCCGATCGAGGAGTAGAGGGACGGTAAATCCGAGCAACAAATTAAAGCATTGTTTTGTCGGGTGAAAAATCTTCAAGAGGATCGACGTGATGTTGCATTAGGGACATGATTTTCTTTATGTCAGCGGTCGCCTAATAGGAACAATTCGACATTGAAGTTATCGGTGATTTTCATGGGTGTACCAGGTTACTTTCCTTGGAGAAGTATCGATCGCGAATCGGTGGGGAGCATGAAGCAATCGCACTTCCGCAATGCAGTCATATGGCTGCAACTTTCTCAGAAAGTTCGCTTTTCGAGCAAGTAGTCATTAAAGAGAATGAGAGGATGTTCGCGAGATTTGGTACCAGCGGTAGAACAAAGGTAAGTACAACGCAGCGGCGAGCAGGTGAGCCGCGATGCCGATAGGGACTGAAATGATGTAGAAGTTCAGTTGGAGTTGGTAGAAGCCGATAACCCATATCGTCCAGAGGATGGCGCCGAGGAAAGCGAGGATGGAGATACGATCGAGCGTTTGGTAGAGCGAATTGAGCCACTCTGCTGGATTGGATGTCCGCGCCAAAAACTTATGGGCTCGTGCGGAAATCCCCTCCAAGCTGGAGAGCCCGAAGAACCAAACGATATCCGCAAGTATTAGGATGCCAAGTAAGTTGAGTCCAAAGCTCAAGCTAAAAAACGGATCGTGGAATTGCCCGATGCCGAGAAAAAATTGGAAGCATATGAAGTTGTATAGTCCCGGTACGAGCAGGATAAGCAGCGCAGTACGAACCTGCCGTTGAGCTTTCTGCCGCGCGTCCAAAACGATATCGATGCGAGCGTCGCGAATTTGCGGCGGATGGAAGGGATTGCTGTTCATTGTCCTCTCTCGTGGTTCCTTACTCGTAGCTCCTACTCGTATCTCGCTCTCGTAATCTTCCTCGTTCTCGTAATCGTTCTCCCCCCGTTCCTGAATAACCATCAGTTGCCCAGGCGTCGCCACCGCCTTTGACGTGGCGCATTTTGAATTTAGGGCCGATGGCTCGACACATCCTCTGCCTCTCTAGAGCAATCAGCTTCGGGCTTTATTCCACGGTGGCAGCAAAAAAACAATGCTCACATCGAGAGGGTAAATACGATAGCGATAGTCGATATCGTGTTTGCAACGAGGAACTGGCGGCATCTCGCTATTGTTAGCTAGAGGCTAAGGGGCCTTTAGTCATACATCCAGGAAAGTTCCTTACAAAGATATTCGCTTATTTGATTCCGTTGCATATTGTCGTTCCACCGTAGCAGCTCCTCCCAATGCGCGCGAGCATGCGGAGGGCTATGGCTCGCAATGAGAGTTCATGTCGCTCGTTGTCGCGAATGTCAGATTCGATGATGAGTGTTAGGCATCGAACGGCTTTGTCATGATTGGAGGCAAGTAATCCTAAGCCCCAAATCGCATTAGCGGCAACATTGAGGTGCTGGCAGTGAGTGGTTTCAACGAGCCAGTCTAGAATTTGTATATGGAGTGGGTTGCTTGCTTCGAATCCATAATCATGAAGTACTTCGCCCATGCTTAGAGCCCCATAGCCGAGTAGGCCATCTTCGTATTTGTCAATGGATTCCTTCTTAAGATCGATCGCTTGGCAGCATCTCAAGAGTTCTGGCAAATGGGGATAACCCTTGGCTCCTTCCGCTCGTAGAAACAAGGCTGCCCCAACTTGGATTTTCACAGAGTTTGACTCTAAAGTTTTGGCGTAATCCATAATCAGTAAGTTCTTCGAAGTGTGCTTGCATGCTAATAGAAGGGCTCGACGACTTTGACACGCGACTAACACCTCGATTAGCTTATTGAAGTCGGTTGTCCATCAACCATCGCACAAAATGCAATGCCTAAGTTTCGGTTATTACCTAACATGACGCAATCGCCCTGGGATGTTCGTCCCTTTTCGAGTCCAAACACGCGATATCAAAAACAACCGCATATATGCTAACAGCCGCTCCATGGAGAGGCTTATTGAAAACCAAAATGTTGGCTGGTGCCAACGACACCAGCAGTTCTCAGACGCGCGTTCCTTGATAGAGAGATACTTGCGGTCGCGTTTGCAATCTGGGCGTCGCTTCATTCGATCCTTATCGGCGATCTCTCGGCTAATTTGCTTTTCAATTTCGTCTTCCTCTCGCGCTGTCGCTGTTGGGCGAAACTGCCAACCGATGAGTAAAGCCGCTGGTTCAAAAAAAATAGCGATGGTCAGGCCTAGTCGAGGTGGATAACCCTTACGCGCCGCAATCCAACCCCCAGCGTAGCCCAGGGCAATCCAAACGAACCCCAGACGATCAGATATTTGATCATGGCGGCTCGGCGAGCACGAATCAATGAGACATCAAACGCTCGCCGCCAGCCATCCGCGCGGTTGATCTGAGGCAACGCTGTTTGATGTAGGTTTGGCGTTCGCGTTGGTAGCTGCTCAGGCGCGAGAACCACCCGCACAGGGCGGGTGGCGGACTCTATGATTGACCCGTTCGAATTGGTCACGGTTTTCGTTTCTCCAACGGTACACCGCTTCTAAGGACTGGATCGCTCTACTAAGTGATCGCAGCGAGACATGATCGCGAGCACAAGTTGGCCACAATTGGCTCTAAAATCATTCTGAGTACGACAAGTACAAATGTACTTGAAAAGTTGCGAATGTGAAGTGTCTCAACTCATTGCGGCGCGGTCAGTCGGTGTCGAAAAGACGTCAAGCTCTCGCTGCCCAGATCGTCGCGATGGTTTTTCGGTGGCGATGTTCCTAACTAGCCACACCATAACTTGCGAAGAAACGGCATAAAGCCATTTCTTCGCCGCCGCTTTGCAATCGTGCTGGTCGAATACGGACTCTTTCCTATTTCGCGATTTTCGTGCTTTTCGCGGTTCAAGTTTTATCGGTCGATCATTGCGGCTCGGCAAGCACGAATCAATGAGACGCCAACCTCTCGCCGCCAGCCATCCGCGCGGTTGATCTGAGACAACGCCATTTGAATTTGGTTTGGCGTTCGCGTTGGTAGCTGCTTAGGCGCGGGAACCACCCGCACAGGGCGGGTGGCGGACTCGATGAATGCCCCGTTCGAGTTAGTCACGGTTCTCGTTTCTCCAACGGTACACCGCTTCTAAGGGCTGGATCGCTGCACTAGGTGATCGCAGCGAGACATAATCGCGAGCACAAGTTGGCCACAATTGGCTCTAAGATCATTCCGAGTACGACAAGTACAAATGTACGTGAAGTGTTGCGGATGTGAAATTGTCTCAACTCACCCCGGCTCGTTCAGTCGGTGTCGAAAAGAAGTCAAGCTCTCGCTGCCCAGATCGTCGCGATGGTTTTTCGGTGGCAGTGTTCATGACTAGCCACACCATAACTTGCGAAGAAACGGCATGTAGCCATTTCTTCGCCGTCTTGCAGGCGTGCTGGTCGAACGCGGGCTCTTTCCTATTTCGCGATTTTCGTGCTTTTCGCGGTTTATTTTTTTCTCGGTCGATCATCGCGGCTCGGCGAGCACGAATCAATGAGACGTCAACCTCTCGCCGCTAGCCATCCGCGCGGTTGATCTGAGGCAACGCTGTTTGATGTAGGTTTGGTGTTCGCGTTGGTAGCTGCCCAGGCGCGGGAACCACCCGCACAGGGCGGGTGGCGGACTCTATGATTGACCGTTTCGCCGTTAGTCACGGTTTTACTTTTCTCGCAAAACGGGGGTTCCGAACGCGGTAGCTCTCCATGAAGTGACGCAGATCTGCGATTGGGGGTGGGGCGTTCGGCTTGTCTGCGTAGGCGGCGCGAGATCGTGGGACATTGGCAATGTCTCAGCCAATCCTTCATGCCTCAACTCCTTGCGGCTCGGCGAGGTTACTCAGATGTGATATCCAACTTTCGCCGCCGGGAAGCCGTAATCGCAAAGGTCTTGGGGAGGCTCAGCTACCATGGGTTGCCACTCACAGCAGAGGGTGTGTGGGCCCTCCAGGCCTTAAGAAGGAGCGGTTGAATGTGCTTTCATCGCTCTCCTGCTCACCTTTCTAATTTCTCCTCTCCCGCGCAGCGCCGGACCCAGTTTGGGCCTAATTGGTCCGTCTAATTGGCCACCGAAGTATCCAACCTGCGAGTGATTCTCACACTGAGTGGATAGTGGGAGTGGAAAGTGTTTTGGTGTGTGGAATCAGGAGATAGGGAACGGGGTGGGTTGCAGTGATACGTAGCGTGAAGTAGCGACGTTTTGCCGGACGGGAGGAGATGTTACGCCACTCGCATCACTTTTCCCGAAGCCCGTCGATGTGAGATGTTTTCAAAAAGGAAGATGCGGATCACCCGAGGTGATGATTTGAGAAGCACACCTGGAGCAAACCCACATCACTGCAATGTCAAAGTTCGCAAATTGCAATCGCGTGCACATTGCGATTGATCACTCGCGATGAGTCGTTCTTTCAAACTTCGAACTTCTCACTTCCACTGGTAACCTTCGTAAGCCCTTTAAGGCACACAAGCCAGGAAGTTTTCTAGGGAGCATCACTTTGTCCCGATGTCTTCTCCGCTGGTGGTTCTACCGTTCCGTGAACGCTTCTGATGCACTTTCATAAGCCGGCGAACTTCATTCTGTCCCGGTAAAGTGTAGCCAGTTCAAGCATGTGCATTTTCAAAGGAGCTCCCGAGCACGAATGGCACGAACGGAAGGGCCTATTCGTTATCAATTTTGAAAAGCACCAAATTAGGGTTCAGTTTTTTTAGTTTACTTAAGATCGCCTCTTCTTCTAAGGGAGTACTCGCGTAACCCCAATATTCGTAAGTTATTGAAGTCTCCGTAAGACGAACAATAACAATGTTGTTGGTGCCCCTTGGCGCAGACCCGCTACCATTCAAATTGAAAATTCCTATTTCATCCGAAACTCGATTCCAAACGAACTGACTGTGTCTCGTTGTGTCATCGGCAATGAAGTCTCGGCCTTCGACCGTCACTATGCTCCCATCCCCAATGTTTTCTGTGATTCGTCCTGGATTTGTTTCAAAAACATAAATGAGCTGGTACAAAAACTTTGGATTTTTTTCTTTCTGGCTTTTTTCCACTCCATATGATGTTGCTGATATCCCCCAAGTACCAAGCTTTGAAACCCTTCGCTCAATATTCGAGAAACGCCCACGATCCGGTTCAGCGCAACCGATGACAAAGCATGAAAGGATAACAAAAAGTAGTGTTCGTCGCGTTTTCATTTGTTGCAAGTCCCTCCACATTTACAATCTGTTTTCGCCGAGCAAGTGAATGAGCCATTTACTGGCATGGACGCTAATAACGGATGCGGTCTCAATCCCAATCTATAAAATGGGTGTGTATAATTGGTAATGTGTTCTCCCGACCCACAACGCTTCCCATCGACTGTCACAATTACTTCGAAGTTTGGGAAATAAGTCGTTTTCATGTTGTAATTAATAACAACTGTATCCCTCTTCGCGATGAAGTCTACTCCACCTGACATCCGTATTGGTGTGCTATCCAACTGTCTGCGATAGCTGCACTGATTTGCCACTCCAATCGGATTTGCACTTCGGGGTTACAGTAACACCTGGATTATCCGATGGGTGAACATCATAGTGTGTCGGATCGCAACAGCCAAATCCGCACCACCAACCGCCGATCGCGAAACGAATATCGGTTCCCGATGAGGTTGCGGGCTGATGATTCGGCGCTGCTTTGCCAAACTTGCAAGAATGAATTGAAATGGATTTTGATATCTTCGAAGTTTCTGGTTCCCCCGCCCATCGATCGTTTGTTCCTATCTCGACCGGTAAGATTCCTCCTGGATTTAATGGGATCTATCCATCGCGCTCTGGGTCATGGTCGTTCGAACTAAAGGCGTTTATGGTAACCTCTATTGCTACTAGACCTGAGGGGGCAATTCTATTAATCGATCTTCCTCCCACAAATTCATACAAATCCCACTTGCTACCTTTGTATCCTATCAGATCTCTGCTGCAAAAACGTCCCACCGTCGCTTCGTACATTCTCGCGCGGTAATGCTACAGTCCCAACACTCCATCCCATTCACGGTCTGTGTAAGTGTAACGATTTCCGATCGCAGATGAGGTTCTCACAGTCCCAGAACCATCGGTGATGGTCGGTAGGCCATGCGTGGTGTAAGCGTATCGTTCGGTCGCTGCACCAGTCGAATCCGTACAAGCGACGATCGAGTTTTGTTGGTTGCGATGGTGTAGGGTGTGTGACGCGGTCCATGGCAATAACTTCTAAATCGGTTGGTTTGTGATCGAAGGTGTGGACTGCGTGCTGCGTTTGGTTGACCGCACAACACACCGTGCGTTGGACGCGTCGTCGTGGCTAACCATTCTGCTCGCTAACGGTTTCAATTCGGGCTGTTTGCCTGTGCCTGTTAAACTAATTTGATGGTATCACCTCTTGATGCGGGATGCAAAGAAATAAACACCTACTGAGGTGCGGGGCTGGGGTGGCATGACCTTTACTTTCGGCGCAACGGCTGGATCCGCTTTTTCGCAGGGTTTTCCGTTTGGGACTCCACTTGACCTTGTGCCAGTGGGACGATGAATTGATGGCTAAGTGGGGATCGCAACGCGACATCACCGAGTGGGATTCGTTCCCAATTGTTTTGTCGATGATTCTTTGTGTCGAGACGTACAAATTACGTGATAGGATGTTAAATTGGAGTTGGCTCAACTCATTGCGGCTCGGCCAGCACGAATCAATGAGACGTCAACCTCTCGCCGCCCAGTCATCCGCGCGGTTGATCTGAGACAACGCTGTTTGAATTTGGTTTGGTGTTCGCGTTGGTAGCTGCTCAGGCGCGGGAACCACCCGCACAGGGCGGGTGGCGGACTCTATGATTGACCGTTTCGAGTTAGTCACGGTTTTCGTTTCTCCAACGGTACACCGCTTCTAAGGGCTGGATCGCTCCACTAGGTGAACGCAGCGAGACATAATCGCGAGCACAAGTTGGCCACAATTGGCTCTAAAATCATTCCGAGTACGACAAGTACAAATGTACGTGAAGTGTTGCGAATGTGAAATTGTCTCAACTCACCACGGCTCGTTCAGTCGGTGTCGAAAAGACGTCAAACGCTCGCCGACAAGATCGTCGCGATGGTATTTCGGTGGCAGTGTTCATGACTAGCCACACCATAACTTGCGAAGAAACGGCATGTAGCCATTTCTTCGCCGTCTTGCAGGCGTGCTGGTCGAACGCGGGCTCTTTCCTATTTCGCGATTTTCGTGCTTTTCGCGGTTCATTTTTCTCGGTCGATCGTTGCGGCTCGGCAAGCACGAATCAATGAGACGCCAACCTCTCGCCGCCAGCCATCCGCGCGGTTGATCTGAGACAACGCTGTTTGAATTTGGTTTGGTGTTCGCGTTGGTAGCTGCTCAGGCGCGGGAACCACCCGCACAGGGCGGGTGGCGGACTCTATGATTGACCGTTTCGCCGTTAGTCACGGTTTTCGTTTCTCCAACGGTACACCGCTTCTAAGGGCTGGATCGCCTACTCGTTGATCGCAGCGAGACATAATCGCGAGCACAAGTTGGCCACAATTGGCTCTAAAATTATTCCGTGAACGACAAGTACAAATGTACGTGAAGTGTTGCGAAAGTGAAATTGTCTCAACTCATCACGGCTCGATCAGCCGGTATCGAAAGGAAGTCAACCTCTCGCTGCCCAGCTCGCCGCGATGGTTTTTCGGTGGCGATGTTCGTAACTAGCCACACCATAACTTGCGAAGAAACGGCATAAAGCCATTTCTTCGCCGCCGCTTTGCAATCGTGCTGGTCGAATACGGACTCTTTCCTATTTCGCGATTTTCGTGCTTTTCGCGGTTCAAGTTTTCTCGGTCGATCATTGCGGCTCGGCAAGCACGAATCAATGAGACGCCAACCTCTCGCCGCTAGCCATCCGCGCGGTTGATCTGAGGCAACGCTGTTTGATGTAGGTTTGGTGTTCGCGTTGGTAGCTGCCCAGGCGCGTGAACCACCTGCACAGGGCGGGTGGCGGACTCTATGATTGACCGTTTCGCCGTTAGTCACGGTTTTCGTTTCTCCAACGGTACACCGCTTCTAAGGGCTGGATCGCTCCACAAGGTGAGGCGGCGCGATTCGGAGTGGTTCGTTTAGACCGTGTGCCGCAGGCTGGGCGTACTTACATTTGTTGCATCAGCGCGGTGGTTCAATGCGTATCGCTGCGTAAATAATCATTGTCTGTCATGGTACGTACAAATGTACGCAATGGCTTGCAGCGTTTGTCGAAGTCTTGTCAACGCATTTCTGCCCTGTGGCGCGCCGCCTCGAATAGTTTTGGATTAAGCGACCTCATTTGGCAGAAAAACGAGAATTCCCTGAAATCCTGCAAAGTCAGATTTATTGAAAGTAATGATTTGTTGCAGCCCATGTCGTTGCATAGCAGCCACTAATCTCGCATCGTGAGCACGCTTTCCAGAGATTGCGAGATTCGTCACGTCTGTAAGCCAATTGGTAAAGATACCGCGTTCGTCTCTGAGCAAATCAATCGACTTCAGAAACTCATCGATGGCCAAACGAGCCTCAGATGTGCTGAGACCCAGTCCATTCTGCGAAGTGGGGCGAGTTGCGACCACCCAGTACTCGTATAGTACCTGGGGGACAATTGCGGGCTGATCACCGCGTTGACGTATTCTATAAACTGCGGCAACGGCCTCTGCGTGAGTGGGATGCGACACCACAGCGAGCCGAAGCAGAACATTCGTATCAAGAAGAACCTTCACTCTCCGCAACCTTCGTAAATCGATTCGCGGGTGTCGTCAAACTGTGCTGGAGCACTGGCGTGTATTTCACGTAGTCTTTGAAGACTCGCTTCAAATTGCTCGTTGGAAATAGATGTATCAGCGGCTTGGTCGAGATCCAAAATGCGCAATGTCTGCACGACATAGGTTGGAATGTCGAGCCCAGCCTGTTCCGCGCGTTTTCTTATTATTGCTTCTAGATCTGCTGGAAGATCGATCTTTAGATTCATGGGCCTGGATCTCCTTTGCTGCAACAATCCTATCATAACAATCTCTCGCCAATCTCGCCAACGTTTCGTTGCTACGCGACCCTATGATCGGTTTTTAGTACGCTTCGTCTGCAGGGCTTTGAGCTCTGACCCCGATTTGAGCCGTTTCGGAGTGGCTTTTAGTTCCCTGCCGGGCTTACCTCGGATGCTCACGTCGCGATGTTCAGCATGATAGAGGCGGGGGCCTCCACTAATCCTTTTTGTAAGTGCCTATTGCATAGGGGATTTACGCGGTCGGCGAAATTCTAGTTGGACCCAGTTTTGGCCTAATTGGCCGGCGAAGTATCCGAACTGCGGGTGATTTTAGGACTGAGTGGACAATTGGGAGTGTTTTGGTGTGTGGAGTCAGGCGGCAGAGCTCGATTGTTGGTTATCAGCGTTAGTTCAGCAGTCACAGTGATTCTGCCAAACCGTCGAGCTCAGGCCAAAATCTGTATTGAGGCAATTTGGCCAAAAGTATGGGGTAATTGGGCTCGTAAAAATCCGCGACTTTCGGAACGAACCTACTGATTACCTGATATTTGAAAAACAGGCGCTTGCTTAGTTCGCCGTTGGTATTACTTCAATCGCTAGATTTTCCGATGGAATTCCACCACTTCAATTCTTCAGCTGTGGGATCAACATTCAGGTAGCCGTTTTCTTCAATAACGAAAACGCCGATAACTTGCTCCTTAGTTTCTCGTTTATCGATCACAACCAAGAAATCCCTTCCTTTTTTGTTCAATCGGATTTCAAATCCGATCGGACAGAACGTCTTACCGCCACCTCCTATTGGCAAGATATGGGTGAAATCGTTTGTGTTTCTCGTTGCAACCACGGTCCAAGCAGACTTAGAAAGATCCTTAGCTTTTAAATCTCTACAATTTACTTGCCACATCCATTCAAACTCGGACCATCTTTTCTCATCAGTTATCCGCTGGTATTTATCAACGGCAACGATTACTTGCAAATCATTACTGAGTAGTTTCGTCCGAAATTCAGTTTTTGCCTTTACTGTGCCATCAGAGAAAGATTTTTCCTTAACCTCGGTGCGCGACCATTCCTGATTGATATCGATCTCCGTCGTATCTTGCGGGCATGCAATGGAAAAGCCACTTAAGACAATCTTCAAAAAGAAAAATACTCGATACATAATGTCTCGACCTTAAGGATAGTTGGAAGACTCTCAGTTGGCTCCAAGCTGAAGATTACACCGATTGATCACATGGTTCTCATTTTGGGAGACTGAGCACGATTCACTCATTGGCCGCACAACACACCGTGCGTTGGACGCGTCGTCGTGGCTAACCTGTCTACTTGCTAACGGTTTCAATTCGGGCTTTTGCCTGTGCTTGTTTGTCTATTTGGATGGTATCACCTCTTGATGCGGGATGCAAAGAAATAAACACCTACTGAGGTGCGGGGCTGGGGTGGCATAACCTTTACTTTCGGCGCAACGGATGGATCCGCTTTTTCGCAGGGCTTTCCGTTTGGGACTCCACTTGGCCTTGTGCCAGTCGGACGATGAATTGATGGCTAAGTGGGGATCGAAGCGAGACATCAACGAGTGGTCCCCAATTGTTTTGTTGGTGGTTCTTTATGTCGAGACGTACAAGTGTACGTGAGACGATGTTAAAGTGGAGCTGGCTCAACTCATTGCGGCTCGGCGAGCACGAATCAATGAGACATCAAACGCTCGCCGCCCTGCCATCCGCGCGGTTGACTTGAGACAACGCTATTTGATATTGGTTTGGTGTTCGCGTTGGTAGCTGCTCAGGCGCGGGAACCACCCGCACAGGGCGGGTGGCGGACTCTATGATTGACCGTTTTGATTTCGTCACGGTTTACGTTTCTCCAACGGTACACTGCGTCTAAGGACTGGATATCTCTACTAGGTGCGGCGGCGCGATTCGGAGTGGGGCGTTTAGCCCGTGTGCTAGGCGTACTTTCGTTTGGTTCTCAGTCGCGTTTGATTTAGGTGCTTGATCGCTAGGATGGAGCTGCAATACAAATTCGCCTCCTGCCCTGAGCAGGAGGATCTCGCGCCTGTCCAGCTACCTGCGCTGCTTCGTCGCAATAATTCGCTCCGGTCTCCACTGGCTTCACGCCAGTGGGACCGCGACTTATTGGCTACCTCGCTCCGCCACGCAACTCGATCTACGTCACCACTTGGCCTTGTGCCAGTGGGACGATGACTTGTTGGCTACCCATTGATCACAGCGAGACACAATCGCGAGCACAAGTTGGCCACAATTGGCTCTAAAATTGATCTGTGTTCGACAAGTACAAATGTACGTGAAGGGTTGCGAATGTGAAGTGTCTCAACTCAATGCGGCTCGGCGGGCCGGTATCGAAAAGTAGTCAACCTTTCGCCGACAAGATCGTCGCGATGGTATTTCGGTGGCAGTGTTCATGACTAGCCACACCATAACTTGCGAAGAAACGGCTAAAGCCATTTCTTCGCCGCCCCTTGTAGGCGTGCTGGTGCAAAGCGGGCTCTTTCCTATTTCGCGATTTTCGTGCATTTCGCGGTTCAAGTTTTCTCGGTCGATCATTGCGGCTCGGTCAGCACGAATCAATGAGACGCCAACCTCTCGCTGCCCAG